>CAZKEW010000004.1:0-27434 GCA_964551885.1 uncultured Eubacteriales bacterium | reverse complement strand
GACTAAATAAAAGTCTTTTAGATTGTCTCCGTATGCTGCGGGCGTTGCGGGGACTGGCGCCGTGCCACCCATTCTCACCATAAAATTGCCATATATCACGCTAACAGGGCAAGTATTCTATCGGTGATTTTGAAGTGTTTCTTAGCCACTTTGTCAAGGATCGGGGCCCCGTGAAGCTTCACCAGCTTCACCCCGGCTTCCTCGACCAAGGGCGAAGCGCCTTTCGGGAGATCGACGCCAATCTCCTGGGAGAGGAAATAAAGGCGTTTCAAGAACTCGGCCCGGGCCAGGATGGAAGCAGCTGCCACTGCCAAATCCTCTTCGGCCTTGGGCTTTTGGATGAGCTCGACGTTTTTGCCCTTCTTCATCAAAGCGTTAAGCACATAAGCTTTATCGCCAAATTGGTCGGTGATGGCCAGGCGGCAGGGAATCTTCTCGAGGATGTTTTCGATAGCCCGCGAATGTCCCCAGGCCAAAATGCGGTTAAGGTTGCGGAGTCTGGCGTAAAGTTCATTGTACCTTTCAGGACCGATGCTGACGATAGAGTGCTTATATCCCTTTTTCAGGACCTCCGCCAGTTCTCGGACGCGGTTATCAGAAAATTTCTTGCTGTCTTTAACGCCCAATTCCCTGAAGACGGGTTCCTGCTCGTCAGCGAGAAAAACGCCGGCAATGACAAGAGGGCCGAAATAATCCCCTTTGCCCGATTCGTCGGTGCCGATGTGCCCTTTTTCAGCGGGGAAGAGCTCCGATTGTTTCATCAGCGCAAGCGCAATTCTACCGGAGAAGATTCCTGGCTTTGGCCTCCCGGATGAGGTCCGGCCGGAACTTGGGATGAGCGATGTTGATCAGCGCTCTGGTCCTTTCTTGCAGGTTTTTCCCGTGAAGATACGCCACTCCATATTCTGTCACCACATACCTCACATCCCCTCGGGTCGTCACCACGCCGGCGCCCTTCTTGAGGAAGGGGACAATCCTGGACATCTCGCCATCCTTGGCAGTTGAAGGGAGGGCAATGATAGGCTTGCCTCCTTTGGAATGCGCGGCGCCGCGGATAAAATCGACCTGCCCGCCAAACCCGCTGTAGATAAAAGTGCCGATAGAATCCGAACAGACCTGACCCGTGATATCGACCTCGATCGCCGAGTTGACGGCGATCATGCTGTCATTCCGGGAAACATTGAAGGGATGATTCACGTAATCCGTAGGATGGGCCTCGAAGACCGGGTTGTTGTCGATGAACTCATAGAGCCTTGTGCTGCCCAGGGCGAATGTGATCACGACCTTATAGGGGTGGAACGTTTTCTTAGCCCCGGTGATGATCCCTGCTTCGATGGCCTCCATGACTCCATCAGAGACCATCTCGGTATGGATGCCAAGGTCGCGCCTGTTGGACAGGGCGGCGAGGACAGCATCGGGGATTCCTCCGATTCCCAACTGCAATGTCGACCCGTCCTCGATCAGATCGGCGATGTACTTCCCGATTTTTCTTTCGACATCACTGAAAGGACTCCTCTCCAGCTGTGGCAGGGGCTCGGAGATTTCCACAATCTTATGGACGCGGGAGACATGGAAAAAGGAATCCCCCAGGACACGCGGCATCTTGTCATTGACCTGGGCGATAACGATTTTGGCTTTCTCAGCGGCAGCTTTAGATGCCAGGACCTCCACCCCTAAACTCATGAACCCGTGCTCGTCAGGCGGCGAGAGGTGCAGCATGGCCACATCCAAGGGCATCTGTCCTGAATAAAAAAGCTCGGGAATCTGGTGGAGAAAGATGGGAACATAGTCGGCTCTTCCCTCATTGATAGCCTTCCGGTCGGCCGGTCCAACAAACAGAGAGTTGTGCCGGAAATGGCCCTCCATTTCTGGCTTCGAAAGAGGATCCTCTCCCAAAAGCAGGACGTGGACGAGTTCCACATCCCTGAGGTCATCCTTCCGCGAAGCCAAAGCCCTCATGAGAGTGTAAGGAGTGGCGGCGTTTCCGCTGATATAAACGCGGTCTCCGCTTTTGACGACGGAGGCGGCCTCTTCGGCACTCACTAACTTCTTTTTGTAATCATCGACCCAGCTCATAGCAATCCTCCACTAAATAAAAGCCAGAGGTCTCATCTCCGGCCCTTTCTCAAATATTTATCAATCTCTGAGGCAGCGAGCCGGCCATCTCCCATGGCCAGGATAACCGTTGCTCCGCCTCGGACGATATCTCCGCCTGCATAAACTCCGGGCATTGTCGTCGCCATGGTGTTCCAGTCCACCTCCAGGTTCCCCCATTTCCCTACACGAAGCTCCGGCGTTGCCTGGGCCATCAGAGGGTTGGGGCTCTGTCCGATGGCCACGACCACCATATCCACTTCGGTGATGAACTCGGACCCCTGGATGGGAATAGGCCTGCGTCGGCCCGAAGAATCAGGCTCTCCGAGTTCCATCCGCAGGCACTCCATCGCCTTGACATAGCCTTTATCATCTCCGATATAGCGGGTGGGCGTGGTCAAGAAATGAAACTCGATGCCCTCCTCCTCCGCATGCTTGACCTCTTCCTCCCGGGCCGGCATCTCGTGGCGCGACCGGCGGTAAATGATCGCCGCCAGCTCGGCTCCAAGCCTTTTGGCGTTCCGGACAGAGTCCATGGCCACGTTGCCGCCGCCGATGACAGCCGCTCGCTTTCCTCGGAAAACGGGCGTGTCATAAGCCGGAAAATCATAGGCCCGCATCAGGTTCACTCTCGTTAAGTACTCATTGGCAGAATAGACGCCGATAAGATTTTCCCCTGGAATCCTCATGAAATTGGGAAGACCGGCTCCGGTGCCTATGAAGAAAGCATCATAGCCGTCCTTCTTCAGGTCTTCCAGTGTTGCTGTCTTCCCCACGACAAAATTCATCTTTAATTCAACGCCCAGTCTCTCGAGATACTCGATTTCCGCTTTAAGGATGTTCTTGGGGAGACGAAATTCAGGAATTCCATAAACAAGCACGCCGCCGGCGATATGAAGAGCTTCGAAAACAGTGACTTTGTGGCCCTTCTTAGCCAATTCACCGGCCACGGTCAAGCCTGCCGGCCCGGCGCCGATGACAGCGACCTTCTTCCCTGTGGAGCGAGACAATGGCGGGATAAAGACCTGTCCTTCATGGCGTTCATAATCTGAGACAAACCTCTCCAGATTCCCGATGGCCACAGGCACGCCTGTCCCCTTTTTTAAATTACAAACGAGTTCGCACTGTGTCTCCTGGGGGCAGACCCGGCCGCAGATGGCCGGAAGGCTGTTGGTTTCCTTGACCGTCCGGATGCCGGCGATGACATCGCCCTTCTCGATGAGTTTGATGAAGCTCGGTATGTCGATCGCCACAGGGCAGCCCGCGACACAGGAGGGGTTGGCGCAGTCCAAACAGCGCTGGGCTTCCTTCTGGGCCGCCTCCAGACCTAAGCCCTGGTTGACTTCCTTGAAATCTTTATTTCTTTTTTCGGGCTCGCGCTCGGGCATTTTCTGGCGGGGAATTTTCATCCTTTCCTTGACAGGAACGGACTTCCTGAGCTCCTTCCGCCAGTCCTTTTCGTACTCCGCCTTGAGCCTTTCCTTGAGCTCGGGCGAAAGTACCTGTTTTTCACTCATCTTGGGCTCTTAACTCACTCGTTTCTCATCAAGAGAATTGATATTTCTCCCATTTACAGAAAGACTGGATCTCGTCGTCGAAATAGGCTTTTCTCCGAGTAAAAAGCTCCTGCCAGTCGATGGTATGCCCATCAAAATCGGGCCCATCCACGCAGGCAAATTTCGTTTTGCCGTCTGCCGTTACCCGGCAGGCGCCGCACATCCCCGTGCCGTCAACCATGATGGGGTTGAGGCTGACAACCGTCTTCACTTTTGCCGGCTTCGTCGCCTCGGAGCAGCAATACATTAAATAGGTGCAGCCGATGGCCACGACGCGGTCGATCCTTTTCTCTTCTTGGAGAACAGCCTGTATTTTCTTTGGGATATAGTCTTTGGAGTCGTAATAGCTATCCCGCGCGGAAACATAAAATTTATCGCTGACCTGCTTGAGTTTATTCTCCCAGTAGAGGAGATAGTTCGCCTTCACATCCACGAGCGTGATGATCCGGTTTCCGCTCTGCTTGAGGGCGCGGGCTATAGGATAAATGGCGGCAATACCGAAGCATCCACCCGCACAAAGCACTGTCCCATAATTCTGGATCTCGGACGGCTTTCCGAGAGGACCGACAAAAACGGGGACTTCATCTCCCGCCTTAAAGAGCGACAGCTTGTGCGTGGAGGTGCCGACAAGCATAAAGATGGAGGTTACAGAGCCGCGTTTCTCATCCCAATCGGCAATGGTCAAGGGAATCCTCTCTCCCCTCTCGTCAGGCATGATGATCACGAACTGTCCCGGCTGGCATTTGCGGGCGACCTCAGGCGCATGGACCTCCAGGAGATGAATATTTGGGACCAGTCGTTCTCTCCGTAATATTTTAGCCATTATTCTTCTCTCCTGAGTCTCTGCCTTTCTCTTAATCTCTCGAGACCCTTGACCTCATCGCTCAAATTGAGACTCCGGTAGTAATCCAGGCTGTAATCAGTGACAAGAAGCAAGGGATATTCTGGGGATGTCTCAGGAAGTCGATACTCGAGCTCGACATGCAGAAACCGCTTCGCGGCTTTCTTTTCTTCAAGAACAAAAGCGGACTTCCCCTTTTTCTGATGATGGCAGTGCGAGGCTTCTTCGAGAGCCGGCATGGCCTTGCCCAGTTCATGCGCAATATCAGATGCGTTTTTAAAGGAAAAGTTCTTGGCACCCATTCTTTGCGCCACCTGGCAAATGATCCACCAGTCGGGCTTGGACTCCCCAAGCGGCTCGATAAGTCGCTTAACCTTCTGGATTCTTCCCCCGCCGTTGACATAAGTGCCCTCGGTCTCGGCAAAAGTGGCGGCAGGAAAGACCGCATCAGCGAGCTTCATATTTTCATTCGGGTAACTATCCTGGACGACTAAAAATTCCGCTGTAGCTTTTGAAAGAACCGGGAACGGGCCCGCTAAATATAAGGCTTTTATCCTGCCCTCCGCAGCCTCGCTGAGGATCTGCGAGATGGGCAATCCTCTGCTGGGCAACCGGCGCCAGATCTCCAAAACTCCCCTCTGATTATTCTCGCCTGCGAGAGGAATGATCCGAGCGTCACTCAAAAGAGCGAGATTCCAGAGGGCTCGGATATTCGCCCCGGTCTGCGGCTCGTAAATCATCGCCGGACCAAAAAGAAAAACAGAAGGATGCCCCTCGGAAAGGAGGCGCGCGACGCTGCGCAAGTCCTCCTCTTTGATGCCGGCCGACGGGAGCACTGCGGAGTTCAAGCCTTCGAGAGACCTCTTGAGGTCTTCATAGCCATCTATCGGGGAAAATCTTTCCTGTTGTCCGTTTTCGATAACCTGGCGGGAAAGATAAGCAAACAGATAAGACTCGGTTCCCGGCTTGATCTCGAAGTTGAATGAGGCATGCCGTCTCAAGGCTGATTCTTTAGAATTGACGACGACGAGCTTGGCGCCCTTTCTTGTCGCTTTGAGAATTTCTAACCAGATGAGGGGTTGGGATGTTACCACATCCGCATCCGCAACCAGAATGATTTTAGCGTTGGCTAGGGCGCTCATCTCAAAATTCAACTCAGGCTCTAAACCATGCTTCTGGAGCTCTTCAAGATAAACCGCAAGCGGAGATAAGCGTAGGGTGCCATCGCTTATATCGGTGTGGAGAATCTGTCGGGCAAATTTCTGAAAGATATAGGTGTCCTCTAAAGCCAATTGAGGAGAAGCGACAAAGGCAACTTCTCTTCCTTTGGGGGCTTTCAGTTTCTGGGCGACAAAATCCAAAGCCTCATCCCAACTCGCTTCTTGAAGCTCGCCATCGCGCCGGACCATGGGCCTGAGAATCCGCTTCGGACTATAGACGACATCCCTAAGGATAAATCGGCCCTTCACGCAGGCCTGACCGCTGTTGACCGTATCTCCATCCTTGGGGATAGAGCTGAGGATTCTCCCCTTTTTGAGCTCCACCGTGAGCTCACAGCCGATGCTGCAGAGAGGACAGATAGTGTCGCGCTTCTCATCGGGAAGGCTCTCGCCTCTCGTTGCCCGCTCGACCAAAGCCCCTGTCGGGCAGACATCCACGCAGGCGCCGCAAAACTGGCAGCCTGATTCGAGAAGCGGCCGGTCAAAGGCGGTCCCGATGACAGCCTGGGTTCCGCGGAAGACAAAAGAGATGGCCGAGGCTCCCCTCACCTCGTTGCACATCCTGACACATCTTCCGCACAGGATGCACAAATTATAATCCCGGTCGAAAAAGGGATCGTCCCGGCGGACATCAAAATTGCGGTAGGAGGAAGGGAAGCTGACTCGGTCTATTTTCGAAGCTTCGACGACTTCTTGAAGCCGGCAGCGGCTGTTATTAGGGCAGAACACGCAGCCGGTGACTTCTCCCACCTTGCGGATGGTGGATTTGTAATCTTCGCAGTTTTTTTTCTCGGTGCAGATGAGGCAGGCATTCGGATGCTCCGAGAGGATGAGCTCTAAAACTTGCCTCCGCAGGGTCTGAAGCTGCGGCGTTTCCGTCAAGATATCGAGGCCGTCTTCCACGTAGGTGCTGCAAGAAGGGGGGAATCCTTTTTTTCCCTTGATCTCGATGAGGCAGAGGCGGCAGCCCGCAAAAGGAGCCAAGCGCTGATGATCACAAAGAGAAGGGATGTAGATACCATGCTCCCGGGCAACTTCGAGGACAGTTTTCCTTCCTGCGACTTCGATCTGGCGGCCGTTGATGGCGATCTTCATTCTAGGCTCTTGCGTGTGTGCCTTTCTTGAGCAGTCTGTCTCTTTTCTTTCCTGAATATTTGGAAACAGCTTTAATCTTGGGAGGGCAGACATCAAAACAGGCTCCGCATTTTATGCATTTTTCCTGGTCGATGACGTGGACTTTTTTCCGCTCCCCGCCGATGGCTTCAACCGGACAATTTTTCAGGCAGAGAAGGCAGCCGACACATTTTTCAGGCTCGATATAATAGGCCAGCAGGTCTTTGCAGACCAGGGCCGGGCAGCTCTTATCCCTGATGTGAGCTTCATACTCCTCCCGGAAATATTTCAGGGTCGTAAGCACTGGGTTCGGAGCCGTTTGTCCCAACCCGCAGAGGGAGGCGGATTTGACCGCGTTGGCCAAGGCTTCGAGCTTTTCGATGTCCTTTTCCTCTCCCTGACCCTTGGTTATCCGGGAAAGAATGTCATGCATCTGCCTCGTCCCCACGCGGCAGGGCACACACTTCCCGCACGATTCCTCCTGGGTAAAGTGCAAGAAATACCGGGCCACATCGACCATGCAGGTGTCCTCGTCCATCACAATCATGCCGCCCGAACCCATGATCGAGCCGGCCTGAGCCAACGTGTCATAGTCGATCGGGAGGTCGAGCATCTGGCTGGGGATGCATCCTCCCGAAGGGCCTCCGGTCTGGACAGCCTTGAACTTCTTGCCGTCCTTTATTCCGCCGCCGATATCATAGATGATCTCTTTGAGCTTGATCCCCATCGGCACTTCGACAAGGCCGGTGTTGTTGATCTTTCCCACGAGCGAAAAAATCTTCGTCCCCTTGCTTTTCGCTGTGCCGATCTTGCTGTACCATTCCGCGCCGCGGTTGATGATAAGAGGAACGTTGGCCCAGGTTTCAACATTATTGATGTTGGTTGGCTTTCCCCACAGCCCTTCCTGCGCCGGAAATGGAGGACGCTGCCTGGGAAAAGCGCGCCGGCCTTCAATCGAGGCCATCAGGGATGTCTCTTCGCCGGAGACAAAAGCGCCGGCTCCCTGGACGATGTGGATATCCAAATGGAATTCTGACCCCAGGATGGATCGTCCCAAGAATCCGTGCTTTCTCGCCTGTTCCAGGGCTATTGTCACGTGCTTCACGGCCAGCGGGTATTCCATCCGGACGTAGATGTAACCTTCTGCTGCGCCGATGGCATAGGCGCCGATAATCATGCCTTCGATAACGCTATGGGGATTCCCTTCCAAGAGGCTACGGTCCATATAGGCGCCCGGGTCGCCTTCGTCCGCATTGCAGATGATGTATTTCCGGTCGGAAAGAGCATCGCGGCAGACCTGCCATTTTTTTCCGGTCGGGAAACCGGCTCCTCCCCTCCCTCGTAGGCCCGAGGCGTTCACCTCATGGATCACCTCTTCGGCTGTCATATCAAAAAAAACTTTGGCTAAGGCTTGATAGCCATCGGCAAGGACATAATCTTCGATCTTCGTAGGGTTGATCCTGAAATTCCCTTCTGTCAGCAGCCGCAACTGCTTCTGGTAGAAAGGGATCTCCTTCTGGCGGCTGAACTTGCGGCCGGATTTTGGGTCTTCGTAAACGAGAGAAGGAATGACCTTATTTTTAAGGAGGGTCTCCTCGACGACCTTGGGAATATCTCTAGTCTCCAGGTTTTGATAAAAGATGCCTTCCGGATAGATGACGATGTTCGGCTCCAATTCACAAAACCCATGACAGCCTGTGATCTCCATCCCCACTTTTTCGCCGAGGTCTCTTTTTTCAAGCTCCTGGTGAAGAGCGTCAATAATCTGGAGCGAACCGCTGGCCTGGCCGCATGTCCCCGAGGACACAGCAACCATTTTTTCATAAACGGGACGCTCGGCAAGGAGGCGCGTTTTCCAATCTTGGAGCTCAGAGGGATGGGTCAATCTCTTCATGGGTGTTTAAGCCGATTCTCGGCACTCTTTGAGGATGGGCTCGACTTTGTTGAGGGTAACATGGGAATAATATTTTCCGTTGACAACGACGACAGGCCCGATGGCACAGCAGCCCAGGCAGTTAACAGTCTCGAGAGAAAATATTTTGTCCGGAGTCGTCTCGCCAGCCTTAACCTTGAGCTTTCTCTCCATCTCCTCTACGATTGAGACCCCTCCGCGCACATGGCAGGCTGTTCCCAAGCAGACTGTAACGAGGTATTTCCCACGGGGCTCAAGGCTAAAAGCCCTGTAAAAAGTCAGCACGCCAAAGATTTCATTCTCGCTGATGTTCAGGCGCTTAGAAATCTGGGAGACAGCTTCGGGCGGAATATAACCAAACTTGGCTTGGACCTTATGAAGGATATGGATAAGGTCTTTCTGCTCCCGGCCAAACTCAACGAAAATATCTTCCATGTCCCTCCCAGCAAAACTTATTTCAGGCTGAAAACAGTTCTTTATATTGCAGACTGAACCGCTCGGCGATGTTCTTCTTGGTGATATGGCCTCGGTGCATATAGACGCCCCGGCTCAAGGACTCATCGGCTTTAAGAGCCTGCTCAATGCCGTGATCGCCAATCTTATGAAGGTAGCGGACGACAACATTAGATAAAACCTTGGTCGAGGTCCGGCTCACCGAAGAGGTGATGTTGGGAACGCAATAATGGATGACACCTTCATCCATGAAGGTGGGATGCTCAAGAGTGGTTAAACGGCTGGTCTCGATGCACCCCCCGTGATCGATGGCCAAGTCGATGATGACGGAGCCCTTCCTCATGGTCTTGACCATTTCGCGCGTGATCATGATGGGGGCTCTTTCTCCCGGCCGGAGAACTGCGCCGATCAGGATGTCGGCAACTTTGGTCATCCGGGCCAAGTTGTACTTGCTTCCCATGAGGGTGATGACCCGGCCTGCGGTCATCTCTTCGATTCTCCTCAGCCTTTCCATGTTATGGCCGACAACGATCGTGTGAGCGCCTGCCCCGAGCATCGCTTTGGTGGCGCTGCGCGCCAGCACACCGCTCCCGATGATCACCACTGTGGCAGGAGGAACGCTGACTACGCCTCCGAGGATCATGCCGCGGCCGCCCTGGTTCGTCTGAAGATAATGGCCCGCGATCACCAGGCACATTTGACCAGCGACTTCGCCTAAGCTTTCATAGAACGGCAGAACATCATCCTCCTCCATAATTTCATACCCGATCATGGTGACGTTCTTCTGGAGAAGCTCCTCGACAATCGCTTTCTTGGCGATGGCCAGATGATGAAACCCAAAAAGAATCTGGTCTTTCTTGACCAGCTGGCATTCTTCCTGGTTAAGCGGGGAAATATTGAGGACGATATCCGAGCGCCCGAATACTTCCTCCTTGGTGAAAACGATGTTCGCGCCCTGGGCCGAGTACTCCTCGTTGGTGTACCCGGCCTTAAGGCCTGCGCCGGCCTGGACATAAACCGTGTGCTCCTTCTCAGCCAAGAAGGATACACCGCTGGGGTTGAGGCCAGCCCGGTTTTCTATCTTTGCGCTTTCATTGATCACGCCAATATTCATCCTCTCCTCCTTAAAAAAGACTAATTATATTACCAAATAAAATTTTTTTGGACAACAGAAAGCTGCGCCAAGAATAATGGACGTTTATCTCTGGAAGATGACTTTTCCGCCGACGATTGTGGTTTTGATGTGGGTCTCCAATATTTTTTCTGCGGGAACCTGGAAAATGTTTTGGCTGAGGACGACAAGGTCGGCCAGCTTGCCTTGGGCAATCGACCCTTTGAGCTCCTCGGAGAATTCGGCGTAAGCGCCGTTCTGGGTGTATCCTTTGAGCGCCTTCTCGAGTGGAATTTTTTGTTCCGGAAACCAGCCCTCGGGATTCTTGCCGTCTGTTGTCCTCCTTGTGACAGCGGCATAAATCCCCGTGAGAGGGTCGAGCGGAGCGACTGTCCAATCCGATCCACAGGCAAGAAGAGCACCCTTTTCGAGAAGCGACCCGAAGGCATAGGTGATGCGGCACCTTTCTTTTCCGATTTTATTCTCCGCCCAGCGGCCGTCGTCAATGGCATGGTAAGGCTGAACTGAAGCAATAATGCCGAGTTTCGCCATCCGCTCGATATCGACGGGCCGCAGATGCTGGGCATGCTCGACCCGCCAACGCCTGTCCCGAGGACCGTTCTGGACGATTGCCTTTTCGAAAGTATCGAGGATGATGGCGTTGGCTTTATCCCCGATGGCATGAATGGCCACCTGAAGGCCCGCCTTGTCGGCAGCCATGATTCGCTGCTCCATGATACCTTCAGGAAACATGTCGGAGCTGAGGAGCCCGACAAGGTTTGGATTATCGGCATAAGGCTCAAAAAACAGCGCTGTGGAAGAGCCCAAAGAGCCGTCGACAAACCCCTTCAACCCGCCAATCTTAAGGTATTCATTTCCGAAGGGAGTCTTCAAGCAGAGGCGCGAATAGACATCCACATCGCTCACGGGAATGTAAAGAAAAATCCGGGCAGTAAGTTTATTTTTTTTGAGCAGGTCTTGGTAAACCTCAAAATTGGAGCTGTCGGCCATATCGTGAACGGACGTGACGCCGCATTCTCCCGCATGCTGCAGAGCAGCCTCAGCCGCCCTGATCTTTTCCTCAAAGGAAGGCTCGGGGATATGCTTTCTGACAAATTCCATGGCCGCATCTTTCAGGATGCCCGTAGGTTCACCGGTCTCGGGGTCTTTGAGGATCTCGCCGCCCTCGGGTGAAGGCGTGTTTCTAACAATGCCCGCGATTTCGAGAGCCAAGCTGTTGGCCAGGACCATATGGCCGTCATGGCGATTGACGCAAACGGGATTATTGGGAGTAACGGAGTCGATCCATTCCCGGCGCGGCAGCTCGGGCGGGTCAAACTGCTGGTGGTCCCAGTCGCCGTTGAGTATCCATTCGCCCTTGCTTAATTGCTTAGCCTTTTCTTCAATCCTGGAGATAAATTCTTGTCTGCTCTTGGCTTCCCTTAAACGGATGCTGAGAAGAGAAAAGCCTCCGTTGAGAAAATGAGTATGGCTGTCGATAAACCCGGGTAGGACCATATCTCCTTTAAGGTCGATGACTCGCGTGTTTTCGCCGACAAGCTTGCGGACATCCTTGCTCTGACCGACCAAGACAATCTTGTCGCCTTTCACGGCCACGGCCTCTGCCCACGGCCGGCTGTCCTCTCCCGTCCAGACAGCGCCGTTGAGGACGGCCAAATCAGCCATTTCCCCGACCTTGGCGCATGCTGAGAAAAACAAAAACCCCGTCAGGAGAGCCAAGAATAGAGCGTTTCTTTTTTTCATGATTCTTTCTCACCATTTCTCTTGATTCTTTTTCCGGCTTAAACTTTTATTTTTTCAAAGTCCTTCGGAACGATGAGTCTTCCGTTGTACTTCCGCCTGATTTCAGACCTGATCTCAGCCGGGGAGAATTCTATCTCTCCCAAAAAATGGCAGGGAATGAGACATTTGACGCCCGCTTCTTGGCTCCATTTTCCCAGCTCAAGGGAAGACGTATGCATTTTGTGAAGCTCAGGATATTGCTTAAAAACGCGAGCAGGCGCGCTTGAGTCATGAATAAGAAAATCGATTCCCTGCGCCTCCTCAAAAAGAGGAGCATGGGGCGGCGTGTCTCCTGAGAAGATCAGCTCTTTCTTCTCCTCTTCCCCAAAAAAATGGTAGGCCAGCGACGAAGAATGATGAGGAACTTGGATTGCCTTGACGGTCAGGGATTTGGCCAACTTAGTTGTTTGCCCTGGGGCAAGCGGCCTGAAGCGTATCCTCGTCTTGACCTTGCTTTCCCGCAGATGAAAAATATCAAGGAGCAGGCGAGAGAAAGAGACTGTCTCTTCCGAGGCGCAGAGGATGATTTCTCCTTCCTCCAGCATCAGGCTATGGACAAATGAGGGTAAGCCATAGATGTGGTCGGGATGGATATGGGTCAATAAGATGAAGCGGACCCGGCGGGGGTCGAACTTCAATTTCTTGATTTTCTGGATGACACTGCCCGGGCAATCGACGAGAACAAGACCTTCCCCCTGCCGCAAAAGGAAAGATGTATTGTCCCTTTCTGGGGTGGCTACCGATCCGCCTGTTCCCAAAAAATAAATCTCGGCCATCGCTCGCTGTGAAGATACCCATTTATAAAAGAAATTTCCAGCAAAATCAACTTTTTCGCACGGTTCTTTTAATCCCGTGTAGGTCCCTATTTGGAGGGCTTCGGGGATGGCTGTAGCGACCCTTGAAGGTTTAGCCTTCCCGATCTGCCCTTCGAGGAAACCCGGCTTTGCGGGCGCCGAGGGTGTTTGAGCTTAAACCAACAAAAGGGAAACGCCTCGAAAAACACATGGTCAACATAAAATGGGTGTGATCTGGAACGCGAGTTCCGCAGGCGCCGAGAAGGGCAGTGAGGGAACGGCGTGAAAAACCTGAAGGGGAGCGAGGCCTTCCCCGAAGCCCAGCAAAGGATTTGACAGCGGCTGCCCAATTCGGCTAAAAAAGGAGAGTGTCGCCGCTCAATGGGCGAAGAATTGAGGAGGAAGGATGATCAACGCGACGCAAATTCGCAAAGGGATGATGATCAAGCTCGAAGGAAACCTCTACAAGGTGCTCGAGGCCACGCATATCACGCCGGGCCGGTGGAAAGCCATGATCCAAACCAAGCTGCGCAACCTCAAAGACCAGAGTCTTTTGGATTACAGGTTTCGTTCTGAAGACCGGGTCGAGCAGGCTTTCCTCGAAGAAGTGGAGATGGAATTCCTGTATGAAAGCGGCGACGACGCAATCTTCATTACCCTGGAAACCTATGAGCAGATCCGGCTCTCGCCGGAAATCATCGGGGATGGCGTCAACTATCTCGTCCCCAATATCGTCTTCACCATTGAATCGCACGAAGGCAAGCCGGTCGGCGCCAGACCACCCCTGACTGTCGAACTGAAGGTGGTCAAAACCGACCCCTACCTCAAAGGAGCCACCCAGTCAGCCAGCAACAAGCCTGCCACTCTGGAGACAGGGCTTGTTGTCAGCGTGCCTCAGTTTATCAAAGAAGGGGACGTTGTCCGGGTGGATACAAGAGAAGACAAATACGTCGAACGCGCCAAAGGCAATTAAGAAAAAATCTCGACTATCAGAAACTCTGCCTGAAAACGCCGATGTTGCGGTGGCGGTCGGTCACGCGGACGGTGATGAGGTTATCGGCATTCGGCGGAAGCGGCACATTGAACTTGAAACTCTCCTGTTTTGAGTCACAAATGCCGTCGACCGGAAAGACGACCAGCCACTTCCCCGGCCTGATAAGATATTCGACTTTTTCGATAGAAGAGAAAAAATCCTCAACCTGAAAGGCAACGACCAGCGCGTTCTTTTCTTTGACCGCGGAAAAATTGGCAATAACAGGCAGGGAGTGGTCAATGATCAAAGGCTGGCTCGTCTTTTCTGTTTTTAGTTCCATGCCCGCCGGGTTGGAGGCCATGTCTGAAGCTTCGAGCTTGATGAAGTAGACTCCATCAGGGAAAGAGAGCGTGTCGAAGGCAAAGAGGGAATCGGCCCATCTGTCTTTCAACGGACGCCAAGAGGTCTCTCCTTCTTTTTTTATAGAGAGAGCATAAACAAGCTCGTCCTCATTTTCATCCGCGGCTTCCCAAGTCACGGTCTGGTAGCCTTTTCTCTCGACTTTTTTAGGCGCAAAAAAGGATTTCTCTTCTCTCTTCTTTTCTTCTTTTGCCGCAGACATCTCCTCCGTGCCCCAAATGATCTCCTCCTGTTCGGGCGGTTTAAGGTAAACCTCGTTCGGCGGCAAAAGCTCCAACTTTTGAATCGCCGGCGCAATGTTGGCCTGAAGGTAAAAAAGCCCGATTCTTTGAAGCAAAGGAGAGGCATTCCCGGACTGGGTCTTGAACAAAACCTTGATCTGCAGGTAACGGGCTTTCGGGCTCAGGATCTGCTCCTCTTTTTTTTGAATCGGAGGAGACCAATCGCTCCACATGCGGTTGGGCTCAAAAGAATTGCCGCTTCTCGTTTGAACCTGAAGCGTTGTTCCGGCCGGCAGCTCCGCGTCAAATTCCATCTTTCCCCAAGAAGAGACAGTCTTGGTGTCCAGCACATCACTCACATATTCTCCGCTGAATCTCTGTTCCGAAGAGAGAATCGACAGCCGCGACGGGTTGTTGGCCAGAGCATAGGCCTTCGGGCCCCAAGGGATAAGGGCATACACCTGTTCCGAATTCCCCTGGAGAAGGAGAGAGACTTTCTCGTTTTTGTCGATTTTGTAAATCCGTCCTTTGTTGCCTGTCCCAAAAAGGAGTTGCTTTTCCGCTTCCTTCCAGAGCAAGGTGTAGATGAGCTCGTCGCTGGATTCCCAAAGCTTCTTGGCTATTCCCTCCGGGCGTATCCTGTAAAGCGCGCTCGGCTCCCTCTGCCCAGAGACAAGGGAAACGGCGGGGGACGGAGCGGCTGCGCTCGCCGACACGGTCACCTCGGTGGATATCTTGGCTAAGGTCTCTGCGCCCTCTTCTTTTTTCGTCCGCGACGGGGAGCCGCCTGCGGCTGCATATATTTCGCCTTCCCCATCTAAGACGATGCTTCTCATCTCTTCGAATGGAGATTCGAAGAGCACGGTTGTCCGCCCTTCCGGACTGATGCGATAGACGACACCCACTCCCCCGCTCCCGGCAATCCATTCTCCTTTGTTGCCCTTCTTCAAACAGAGGATATGGTTTTCTTCGGCTTTGAGAATTAGCCGGCCTTCTCCTTGAGGGCTGATTTTGTATATCCCGCCGCCTTCACCCACGGCGGCCATCAAAGAGCCGTCGTCCGCAAAAACCAGGTCCCAAATATATTTTTCGCCCGGGTTGAAGAATGCTTCCTGCTGGTCTTTTCCGGCTATTTTATATATTTTTCCGTTGGGCGATGTCCCGGCAAAAAGGGTCCCTTTGCTGTCAAGGGTCAGGCAGGTAACGTCCATCTCAGGCGCCTGGAAATAAACCTCGGCCTTCCCATCCTTGCTAATCCTGTATACCTTTCCTCCATGGCCTGTTCCAAGAAAGGCCGTCCCGTCTTGGGCTAAAAGAAAGGATAAATAGAAATCTTCGGCAGGCCCTTCCATTTTGTCCTCTTTTGGAGCGAGGGAAAGGACGCCTTCATAGGAGACGGAAATGCCATCCAATTTCCCCTTGAGGTAATCATCCTTGCTCCGCAGTTCCCATTTGCGAGGGGCCACGGCCTCCAAACCGAGCGCTGCAAATAGTATTGTTAGAAGAGTCATAAAGGCGATCTTTTTCATCCTAAGGTTCTCCTATTTTTTAATTTTGACAGGAATGGAGGCCATCCCCCGGAAAACGTATGGGATGGGCAACTGATATTCTCTCAGAGTCGATCTCGTTAGTTCCGTCGGCGCCGAGACCGCGGCCCTCGGTGAGGCAAACATCGATTTCATGGAAGGCGGAAGGTTGGGCAATTCTTCACCCTTTAAGAAGAGGCCCGGTTTTGATGCCATCATCTTAAAATAAATCCGATTGTTTTTCCGGAGATTGTTAAGAATCCGGATCAATTGGGCCAAGCTACGGGGAACGAAGTCCTGGCTTCGGTAAAGGCTCATCTCAAGCTGATGCATGGATGCGGCATCGGCGATGATCAGATAGAACTCGGACCCGGCGGGAAGAGGAGGCGCCTCGATATCAACCGTTTCCTGAAAGCTCTGTCCGCCAAAGGTTCGGCAATAGATCTTTGCCTGGATTCTCTCCCCGGGCGCGACTTCATATTTATCCAGCCAGACGCGCTCTAAGTAAGAAAACTTCGCTTCCTCGACAGACCGGACATTCAGGTCGATACGGTGGATCCCCACATCTTCGAATTCGTTATTGGTCAAATAAAAGACGACGGCAGTAAGAAGGCCGGAAAGATTAGTCACGGCGGCATCGAGATTTCCCGAGAAGAGGTCTTCAAGATGAACGCTGGCCCCATTATCCAAATAAACATCTCCATCCAAAACACAGGAAAGATTGCCGTAGGACCGCTCCTCGCTTGAAAGAAGGGAGGCAACCGACACGTTCACCAAAAGAGGGGTCAAGATTTTGTCGGCGACCAACTCGAGCTTAAATTCTTTGGTTTTTCCCTCGGATTCGATGAGGTTGATGTTGAGAGGGACAAGCTGCGGCATTTTTCCGATTTCACCCAGAGCGCCGGAGGCGCGGTCCTGGGAAAACCTTCCCACCTTAGCCCCGGCTGTGGCCAGCCAGAATGAGCTTTCGAGGCTCGGGACAACTGTTAGAACGTTCGCTTTGGCCATAGCATAGTCAACCGCCCCCAAGTTATACAGAGGATGACCAAAGGCAAGAATGCTGTTCCCATCCACATAGGTCACAGTCCCCACTGCGGCCATACTCAAATCTCCTCGGACAAGCTGAACAGCTACCGGGTCTCCCTCCTGGAGGGTCAGCGCAGCCGGGGAAATTTTTTCAAGGGTTTGACCCGCCCCGCCAGAGGGCACGGCAGAAAAACCCATTCGGGCAAAAAGCGGTTTCGCTTTTTCCACGGCCGCCGGAGAAAATCCGCTAAAAATAAGAGGAACGCTGAGAGGCAGCAACATCTGCCCTTGGGAAAAGAAAGACTGCCTGGAAGGCAAGAGGTCTTTATAGAAAGCCATGAGGTCCTCTAGGGAAAGACTGGCCCGAAAAGGAACAGGAGAACTCAGGGAAGGCTTGGCCGGTTTCTTCTGCTCTTTGACGGTCAGCATCTCGCCGATCGGAGTGATGCCGGCAATCGGCTCTTTGGCGAACGAGAAAGAATAAGCAACAGCGCCTATGAGTTTCCCGTCAATATAAACCGGACTTCCGCTCATGCCCTGGATAATGCCGGTGTTTTCCAGCCCTTTTCCCGACAGCCTGGCCAGAATGATGTTCTTTTTGGGCCGGACATTTTCGAGGATGCCCACGATCTCGACATCAAACTCTTCTATGGTGTTGGCGAGGAAAACACTTTTCCCCTTGCCCTTCATGCCCGGCTTGACCTGTTCGAGAGGCATGATGATAGAAGAGGCTTCTATCCGGACGAAACATAAATAAAGGATGAAGATGAGGGTCAAGATGTGCTTAATTTTTTTCTCCTGTGAAACCGGGTTTGGTCTATTTTATAATCCCTAAGAGCCTGCCGCATTTTTCAAAACTGGCCAGGACGGTGTCGAGTTCCTCATCGGTATGGGTCGCCGCGTAGCTGGTGCGGATAAGCGACTGTCCCTTGGGGACGGCAGGATAGATGACGGGGTTCGTGAAAATTCCATCCTCCCTCAGGAACCTCCAGAGCATAAATGCTTTTTCATCATCCCCGATGATCACCGGAATAATTGGAGTTTCCGTCGGCCCGGTGTTAAACCCCATGGCCTCAAACCCCGATTTCATTTTCTGCGTTATTTCCCATAATCTCCACCTTCTCTCCGGCTCTTTTTCAATGATATCAAGAGTGGCCAGCACGGTGGCTACAGAGGCAGGTGTAATGCTGGCGCTGAAAATGAGCGAGCGCGCAAAATGTTTGATATATGAAACAACCTTCTTTCTGCCGGCCACAAAGCCCCCTAAAGAGGCGAAGGACTTGCTGAACGTCCCCATGAGTAAATCCACATCTTCTTCCACGCCGAAGTGCTCGGCGGTGCCCCTCCCGCTGTTCCCCATCACACCGATGCCGTGAGCATCGTCAACCAGTATCCTGGCGCTATGCTTTTTAGCTAACTTGACGATCTCGGGAAGGTTAGCCAAGTCTCCTTCCATACTGAACACTCCGTCCACCACGATCAGTTTTCCGCCGTCGCTTTTCAAAGAAGAAAGAACCTTTTCCAGGTTGTCCATGTCATTGTGCTTGTATTTGTAAACAGTCCCGAAGGAAAGCCGGCAGGCGTCGATGATCGAGGCATGAACCATTCTATCGGCGATGATGAAATCCCCCTTTCCGGCTATGGTCGAAATGATGCCCAAGTTTGTTTGAAATCCCGTGCTGAAAGTCAATGCTGCTTCTTTCTTCATGAACCGGGCCAGCCGTTCTTCAAGCTCCACATGAATATCCAGCGTCCCGTTCAAGAAACGAGACCCGCAGGTGGCCACACCGTACCGGTCCACCGCGGCCTGAGCCGCTTTCATCACGACAGGATGAGCGAGCAAGCCTAAGTAGTTATTCGACCCCACCATGATCATTTCTCTGCCGTCGACCTTAACCTTGTTTCCCTTGACTTCTTGAATCGGGGTGAAGTAAGGATACATGTCCATGGCCATGGCCTCTTCAGCTCTGGTGAAGCTGCGGCATTTTTCGAAAAGGTCCATTTTTTCCTCCTCTGTTCTTATTCTCATTCAGCCCTTGATTGATGCGGGGCATTGCCGCCTGCTTTAAGGCTCACTCTCCTTAATAAGGTTAAAGTTTGACCAGGGCAGGCAATTTTCATACAATCGAACCGATGAAAGCTTTTGTCACCGGCGGAAGCGGGTTTATCGGAAGCCATCTCATCGATTTTCTCTCGGCCCAGGATGTGGAGACTTTTGCCCTCATTCGAGACCCGGAAAAGGCCGCCGGATTAAACGGGAAAAAAATCCATATCCTCAAGGGGGATCTCTTCTCTATTCCTTCTCTTCCGACCGGGATCGACATCGTTTTTCATCTCGCCGGCAAAACAAGATCTCTCAAAGCGGTTGATTATTATACTGTAAACCAGGAAGGGACGGCAAGTCTTTTCCGTGCTCTGCTCTCCTCCGGAGCTCGTCCCAAGGTCATCTACCTCAGCAGTCTGGCGGCCTCTGGCCCGTCGGAGAAAGACAAGGGAGTCAAGGAAAATGACCCGCCGCATCCTCTCACTCCTTATGGCCGGAGCAAATTGCTGGGGGAAGCCGAAGCGCTCAAATTCAAAGACAGGTTTCCCCTGGTCATCGTCAGGGCAAGCGCCGTCTTCGGGCCGGGGGACCGAGATTTTTTCCAGTACTTCAAGGTTATCAGCAAGGGCATTCTCCCAACGGTCAGGAGGAGCAAGTTAGCCAGCCTTTGTTATGTCAAAGACCTCGTCGAAGCTCTTTATCTCTGCGCCCAAAAAGACCTGCCCAGCGGCGAAATCTTCAACATCGCCGACCCGCAGCCCTGGACTTGGGAAGAGCTGGGTGAGGCGGCCGGAAAAGCAATCGGGAAAAAATTCAGAAAAGTGAGGCTCTCGATGGGGCTCCTCTTTATGGCCGCCTTTCTTTCAGAATTCATGGACCGCCTTAAAAAAGAGCCCGGGCTTTTTAACCGCGATAGGTATGCAGACCTGAAACAGCCAGGCTGGGTGGCGGATATCGAAAAAGCCGCCGCCGTGCTCTCTTTCCGGCCTCGGTATACTTTGGAAAAAGCGATCCAGGAAACCATGGATTGGTATATTGCAGAGAGATGGCTGTAGGGCCGGCTTAGGAGTTTTTCTTAATGACAGAGGGGCGGGTCGCAAAAGCCACATAAAACTTGGCTGTATTTTTGACGCACCACCCGTCTTTCCTTGACCGAGCAAAATATTTGATTCTTCCTTCGAGGATATGGCTTCCTTTCTTCGCTTCCAAGCTGACAGTAAACGGGACCTTGACCGGCTCTTGAAGGTTAAGATATTCCTCTCCTCCTCGTTCCACGGTATCGATCTCGAGGTCTGTGGCCGTGAAGAAATTCTTGGGAAAGACGAGCTCCTCACACGGTTTGAACTCGATGATGAAATCAGGATGAGGGCTGACGGTGATTCCCTCCTCGAGGCTGAGCTTCAAAAGGACTGTGCCCTCCTCCCCCCGGGAAAGTTTGCGGGGAATGACGGAAGCCTCGATTTTCAGGAAATCTTCCTGGGCCCACAGCAAGGGACAAAGAGAAGCGGTAAGGGTTAACAGAAAGAGAAAAGCGCTTCGCTTTTTCAAGAGAAATTCTCCGCACTCAAGCAACAAATTTATGGTAGTCTGGCAGCTCATCGGAGTCAAGAAAATAATGTCTTTATTTTTCAAAAATCATCCGTTATAATTGGACTGGATTGATTATGAGCACGAGAGCTTTGATCACTGGCACAGGCCATTACGTCCCCCCTCAGGTCGTCACCAATTTTGACCTGGAAAAATTAATGAACACTTCGGACGAGTGGATCCGGCAGAGGTCGGGCATTGTGGAGAGGCGCCATGTCGAACTGGGCGTCATGACATCAGACTTAGCTTATGAGGCGGCGGTCCGAGCTATCGAGAGCGCGGGGGTCGATAAATCAGAGATCGACTTCATCATCGCTGCCACTCTTTCTCCCGACCATTACTTTCCCGGCATCGGCGTCATCGTCCAGGCCAAATTGGGGCTGATTCCCATCGGAGCCCTTGATGTCCGGAATCAATGCTCCGGGTTTGTTTACGCTCTCTCTGTGGCTGATCAATATATCCGGACTGGCGCATATAAAAAAATCCTGCTGGTCGCCGCTGAAGTCCAGTCAACGAACCTCGATTACTCTGATGAAGGCAGGGATATGGCCGTCCTCTTCGGCGATGGAGGTGCAGCGGTTATTCTCGAACCCCATGATTCGACGGACGGCAGGGGCATTCTTTCCACCCATCTTTTTGCCGACGGCCGCTACATCGCGGACTTATGGCTTGAGAAGCCGAGCCCGAAAGACAAACCCATCGTCACCGAAGAAATGATCAAAGCCAAAAAGTTCTTTCCCCGCATGGATGGGAGGAATGTTTTCAAAAACGCCTCAGAAAAGATGCCCGAGGCGGTGAGGATCGCCTTAAAGCATAACGGCCTGACCGTGGACGATGTCGCTCTTCTCATACCCCATCAAGCCAACGACCGGATCAGCCAGATGGTGGCTCACAGCCTCAAGATTCCTCTCGAAAAAGTCATGCGCAATATCGACCGCTACGGAAACACGACCGCTGCCTCCATTCCTATCGCTCTCGATGAAGCCGCGAAGGAAGGGCGAATCAAGCCCGGCGATATCGTCGTTTTGACAGCCTTTGGGTCCGGCTATACCTGGGCGTCTGCGGTCCTCCGATGGTAAAAAGACATGTTGGCTTGACCCGTCCATTTATGATAGGATTGCCCTCAATGAATTCTCGGGAAATAGGCTTAGAGGCCGCTTGTGGTTTAACGATAGGGAAAGTATCAAAAAGGAGGCTTCCATGAGAAAACTGTTCGTCCTCTTTGTCGTTTTCGTCTTCGCTTTCTTCGGCCTGGGTCTTCTCCTCTCCCAGCAGAACCAGGAAGAAGCCAAATTTCAGAAGACGATGGACACGTATTTCGATGAATTGTGGAAATTCTATCCTACGGCTGCCACTCTGGCGGGATATTACAAATATAACGATAAGTTAGAGGACTTTGGCAGCAAAAATGTCGAAAAACGTCTCGATATCCTCGATGGATTTAACCAGGAGTTGGTGGCCAAAGTCGACAAAACCAAGCTCAGCGCAGAAGCCCAGATCGACTATGAGATAATAGTGGATGCGCTGGATCTCGAACTTCTCCGGCTTGAAAATCTTGTCGTCTGGCAAGCCAACCCGATTTTCTATAACGAGGTTTTTCTCCGCAGCATTCAGGGCCTCCTGGTCAAGGAATTTTCTCCCTTGGACGTTAGGTTAAAAAGCGCCACGGAGAGAGCTAAGCAGTTGCCCGGGCTCATCAAGCAGGCGAAAGACAATCTGAATTTACCTCCCCAGATTTACACGGAGACGGCTATCAAGCAGTTCCCCGGAATCCTGGATTTCTACAGGAACGATGTCCCCAAGCTCATCGAGAAGGCTTCCTCGGATATGAAATCCAAGTTTCAGGTCGAAGCGGCCAAAGTTATTGCCGCCCTGGAAGATTATCAGGGATTCCTCCAGAACCAGCTCCTGCCCAAGTCCACGGGAAATTTCAGGCTGGGAGAACAGGTGCACCTGCGCTTGCTCCGCCTGACCAGCGAGAACAGCATTCCTTTTGATGAACTCCTTGCCCGGGCCAAGGCTGATTACAATAATCTGCGAAGAGAGATGTTTCTCGTCTGTATCCCGTTCTACAGGATCATGTATCCGAATATCAATATGGAGCAGTTGACGACTCAGCGCGGCGAGGAAGAAGTCAAGAACATCGTCATCTCAGGAGTATTTGATAAAATAAAGGCCGAGCATCCGGCTAAAGAGGGCTTCATCGACCAGGCCAAAAAAAATGCGGACACGATCAAGAAATTTCTGACGGAAACTCAGCTGGTGCCGCTTCCGGATGCCAATCTTACCATCGAGCCCCTGCCTCTCGCTGAAAGAGGAGTCACGTTTACCCGCGTTCTGACTCCGGGGCCTTACGAGATGAGCGGAACCTACACTGCCCTGATTTCGCCCATTCCCGACGACTGGTCTGCTGACCAGGCTACGGCCATTCTTGAAGAGCTCAATAATTTCTACCTCTATTTCTGGACGGTGCGGAATATCTATCCGGGGCCGTTCACGCCGCTTTTCTTCACCCAGAAACATCCCTCTCTGGTGAGAAAGGCCTTCCCCAACATGCCCCTGGTGAAAGGCTGGCCCGTCTATGTTGATGAAATGCTGATCTACTCAGGCTTCGGTAACTATGACCTTCGCCAGCGGCTCAATCAGCTCAAATTCCAGCTCAAGACCGTCATCGACTTTCAGCTCGAGATCAACATCCACCAAGGAGGCATGACCAAGGAGCAAGCGATTCAATACATGACCAGAGGAGGCTTCCAGACTCAAGCAGAAGCAGAAAGGAAATGGAACCGCATCCTTCTCAAGCCCTGCGATGGGGCCTATCCTTATATCGGCATCCAGGAAATCTGGGACATGGAAAAAGACTATAAGAAGCTCAAAGGCGACGCTTTCAGCCAGAAGGAATTCCTGCAAAGGCTCCTGAGCTATGGCGCTCTGCCGATCCGTCATCTCAAAACCAGGATGGCCCAGTAAGAAGACGCTTCGGAGACAGCCCGGAGATCGATAGAAAGCAGGAGCTATCCATTCGCTTTTCATATAAATTCTATCGATTCTATAGAAAAAATAGTATATAGGAAGAACTGCGCGAAGGCTCTCAGCCATGACAGAGCAAATCGAGCTGGCAGATTCTCATGCCCACCTGGATATGGAGGAATTCGACGAGGACCGAGACGAAGTCCTCCAGAGAGCGTGGGAGAGCGGGGTCAAGGCTATCCTCTGTCCCGCCGAAATAACGACCCCGGCGAGCCTCGCCACCGTCCTCGGCCTCGCGCGAAGATTCTCTTGGGTTGAGGCGGCGGCCGGCGTCCATCCTCATCAGGCCAAAGAGTCTACGCCCTCCTTGCTGGAGGAGATTCAGAAGCTCGGCCGGGCAAAACAAATCAAGGCAGTCGGCGAAATCGGACTCGATTATCATTACAATTTCTCCCCGCCCGAGAAGCAGAGAGACGTTTTCCGCTCGCAGCTCCGCCTGGCCCAAGAATTGGCTCTCCCTGTTATCGTCCACAGCCGGAATTCGGGAAGGGATGTCATCGCTGCCGTCGAAGAGGAAGGGTTCACTCGAGGCGGAGTCCTCCACTGTTTCACCGAGGACTGGGAGACCGCCCAGCGAATGATGGGCCGCAATTTTTCTATCTCTTTTTCAGGCATTCTGACCTATCCCAACGCCCAAAACCTCCGCGAAATCGCCAAAAAAATTCCCCTGGAAAAACTCTTGGTGGAAACGGACTCCCCTTATCTTGTCCCCGGGCCTCGGCGCGGGAAAGACAAAAGGAATGAGCCGGCCTTTGTCATGGAAACGGTTCAAGCCCTGGCGTCGCTCCGGAGTATCCACCTAAAAGAGATGGCCCGGGTTACCCTCGAAAATTTTCGCCGCCTCTTTTCTGTTTGAAAAAAAGAGTCTTCAATGCTAAGATAAAACCCCATGACGCAGGAGCATTCGTTTGATATCGTCTCTAAGATCGACTGGCAAGAGGTCTCCAACGCCGTCCATATTGCCCTTAAAGAGATCACCAACAGGTTCGACTTTAAACGCAGCCGGGCCGAGATCATCCAGGAAAAAGACAACCTGATCCTCATTGCCGAGGACGGCTATAAGCTGAAAAGCCTGGTCGAGGTCCTGGAACAAAAGATGGTGAAAAGGCATATCCCCCTTAAAGCCGTGATCTATCAGAAAATTGAAGACGGGCCCAACCGGACGGTCAAGCAGGAAGTCCATTTTCAGGTCGGCATCCCCATCGAGAAAGCCAGGGAAATCGTCAAGCTCATCAAGCAAAAAAAATTCAAGGCCCAGGCGGCCATCCAAGGAGACCAGGTCCGCGTCTTCTCCTCGAAGATCGACATTCTGCAAGAGATCATCGCCTATCTCAAGACGGAGAATCTCGGAATTCACATGGAATTTGCGAACTACCGATGAAAACCGAAACCCCCAGAAACGCCCGCAGCCTGCTCGAGCGAAGAAAAGACCTCAATGATGTTTACAAGAACATTCAGGAGGACCTGGACAGGGTCGAAGAAAACCTGAAAATTTTCTCTGACTCCCCCAATCGGCTGATCTCCGAGATCAGCACTTACCTCTTCCAGAAAAAAGGGAAAAGAATAAGGCCGGCGCTCCTCGTCCTCTGCTCTAAACTTTTCGATTATCAGGGGGAAGAGCACATTTTCATGGCTGCGCTTGTCGAGTTCATCCACACCGCCAGCCTTATCCACGATGATATCATCGATAACGCCAGCTTTAGAAGGGGAAGAGAATCCGTTCATACCCGCTGGGGCACGAATATCTCTGTTCTCTTGGGCGATTTTCTCTACATCAAAACCATCGGCCTTTCCCTCCAGAGTCAGTACCCCCAGATCATCCGCATTCTCACGGATATCTCAACGAAAATGATCGAGGGAGAGCTGACCGAATACCACATGAGCGGCAACCTGGAGCTCGGAGAGCAGGATTACTTTGACATTATCCACAAGAAAACAGCGGCTCTCTTTTCGGCCTCCTGCCAGATCGGCGGCATTCTCGGCCAAGCCTCGCCGGAAGAAGAACGCTGGCTCATCGCCTACGGCAGCAACCTGGGAATGACGTTCCAGATCATCGATGACCTCCTTGATTTCAAAGGCGACGAGAAGAACCTGGGCAAGCCGATCCTCTCCGACCTCAGCGAAGGCCGCATCACTCTGCCGCTCATCTACACCCTCAATAACGACGGAAATCACAACCGCAGTCGCCTCCTTCAGCTGCTGGGGGAAAAGAAGCTGCCGGAAGAGTCCAAAAGAGAAATCCTCGAAATCATCAAGTCTAACGGAGCTTTAGATTATACTTATAAAAGGGCGGAAGAATTTTCGCTCCGGTCCCGAGAAGACATCTCTCAGTTCCCAGAATCAGCCCACCGGGAGGCCTTGAGCCTGCTCTCCGAATTCGTGCTGACGAGAGAGAGATAGAAACGGCAGAAAGGTCACCGTTTCATGGTCGAAATAGAAGTCAAGGTCAGAGTGAAGGACCTCGAGGCGTTTCGGGAAGCCCTCCTCAAATCCGGCGCCCAGATCGTGAAAGAGCGTTATAGCGAAGAGAACACCCTCTATGATTTTCCTTCCCGAACTCTTTATAAGAAGAGAAGCGCCCTGAGACTTCGGACGGCCGGCAAGAAAATCTTTTTAGCCTTCAAGGGAGCGCTCCAAAAATCGAGACGGTTCAAAGTCAGGGAGGAGTTCGAGACAGAGGTCAAGAACGAAAAGCAGGTCCGGAAAATTCTGCATTCCCTAAGTCTTAACCCTGTGTTCAGCTATCAAAAATTCAGGACGGTCTACCGGAAAGGCCGGTTGAACATTTGCCTCGACGAAACGGCGGCCGGCTATTTTTGTGAACTCGAGGGCGAGAAGAACGAAATTATCAAATTCGCTAAAACTCTGGGGTTTTCCCGGGCTGACCTGATCAAGCTGGATTATGTCCAGCTCCTGCAAAAGCAAGGAAAAAAGCCTTAACTCTCTTCTTCTTCCTTCTCTTCTCCCTCTATCTCCTCAATCTGCTCGAGTTCCTCGGGAATTACGACGTGAAGCTTTTCTTCTTCCACTTCGGGTTCTTTTTCCTCTAACCCTTCTGGCCCTAAGGCTTCCTGCTCTTCTTCCTCGAATTCAACGCCGACTTCCTCCCCGAGAAAGACGCGTTCTTCCTGTTCTGGGATTTCTTCCTTTTTGGGCTTAAGGATTTCGAAGTCCACCAGCCCCATCTTGACCTCGCTTTGAGCGATCCGGACGGGGTTTTTGGATTTGCTCTTGACTCGTGGTTTGGCCCCTTTCAGGAGCTCCTTCGCCCTTTTCGAGGCGATAATAACGAATCTGTACTTGCTGTCGACATTACCATAGGTCTTCAATGAAACTGCTCTCCTCTTTTGTTCCTTGAATGATAATGCTGTAGGATAGCAAAAATGTCGAAAAAATTCAATTTATTTCCGTTTTTTTATTTACCTAAAAAATAAGGTGTGCTAAAATCTGTTTTTAATTTTCTTGAAGAATATAATTGCGCATGTCTGTAGATAAAAATATTCAGAAAACCATCTGGGCTGTCGGAGGAGGCAAAGGGGGAACCGGCAAAAGTTTCCTCTCGGCCAATTTAGCTATTGAGTTAGGCGCTCGCCAAGGGGATGTCATTATCATCGACGCCGACCTCGGCGGGCCCAACCTGCACACTCTCTTAGCTGTCAGAGAAAACAGGGGAATTTCCCTGGAGCAAATTGCCGGGGACTGTAAAATAA
>CAZKEW010000003.1:0-30850 GCA_964551885.1 uncultured Eubacteriales bacterium | reverse complement strand
CGCGATGACAGAGTGGGAACGGCGTTAAAAACCTGATTGGAAGCGAGGCCATTCCGGATAAGGGCTTCCTAAGAGCGGGCGGGTTTCTTTTTGGTCCGCAAAGGCTCATTCAGGCTGCCTGTCCTGTACCCTTCGAGGTCCAAGGTGACGTAGGCATAACCAAGTTTCTTAAGATGGCGCAAAACCTTGGCTCTTGCCTCTCCGGTCATGACCTTTCGAAAGTCCTTGGGCTCGACCTCTAGGCGCGCCGTCTCGCCGTGATGACGGACTCTGACTTGAGACAGTCCCATCTTTCTCAAAACTTCTTCGGCTTTGCCGACCTGAACCAAGGTTTTTCGCTCAACAGGAGTGTAATAAGGAAAGCGGGAGGCGAGGCACGCCAGGGAAGGTTTATCCCACGTGGGCAGGCCAAAAGCCCTGGAAAGAAGCCTGATTTCCGGCTTGGTCAGCCTGGCTTCGCGAAGAG
Source organism: uncultured Eubacteriales bacterium (assembly GCA_964551885.1). Classification (GTDB taxonomy): domain Bacteria; phylum Acidobacteriota; class Aminicenantia; order Aminicenantales; family UBA8522; genus CAZKEW01. The sequence goes on along the minus strand of CAZKEW010000003.1, from coordinate 30,384 downwards.
GCGAGCGGATCCCCAGCTCTTTCGCGGCCTTCGCTCCAGGCCTGTAGTCGGTCCTGTCGTCATAGTTTGAACCATCAAGGACATAGGGAATGGACCGTTGAGCCGCGATCTCCTTCAGCCGGGAGAAAAGCTCTTGTTTGCAGTGGTAGCAACGCAACGGTGAATTCTCGGCGAAGTCGGGGTTTTCGAGCTCACGTGTTTTAATCACGAGATAGTTGACGCCGAGCCGCTGCGCCAGTTTCCGGGCAACCTTTACCTCTCTTTCAGGATAAGTCTCGGAAGCGGCGATGACCGCCAGGACATTTTTCCCGAGCGCCTCTGAGGCCACCTTGAGGAGCAGCGTGCTGTCCGCTCCGCCTGAAAAGGCAACCAAAACTTTTCTAAGGTCTTGGAGAATTTTTCGGAGTCTCTGAAGCTTGGCCCGGGTCGCTTCGGGAATTCGATTCTTAACGGCCACGCTCTTTCTCCTTTCCGGATCCTTCCTCCTCTTCGGCCATCCTCTTCACCTCTTTGATGAATTCAGGAATGATTCTCTTTTCCTCGATCCGACGGCAAAGCTTTCCCTTCTTGAAGAGGATCCCTGCTCCCCTTCCGCAGGCCAATCCTATATCCGCTTCCTTGGCTTCGCCGGGGCCATTGACCATGCAGCCCATGAGCGCCACAGTCAGCGGTGCGCGAACGGCTTCGAGCTTCCTCTCGACTTGGGGAACGATCTTCATCATATCAACCTCGGCGCGACCGCAGACCGGGCAGGAGATGAAGTTTATCCCCCTGGCGCGCAAGCCAAGGCTCTGGAGAATCAGGTAAGCCACGCGTACCTCCTCCTCGGGCGGAGCGGTCAAAGAGACACGGATCGTATCCGCCAATCCCTCGCTCAGCAGGATTCCCAGTCCGGCAGACGATTTTACGGTCCCGGAGAAAAGGCTCCCGGCTTCGGTGATCCCGGCGTGAAAAGGATAATCGACCTTCTCGGCGAGAAGCCTGTAAGCGGCCACAGTGCGCTCGACATCCGAGGCCTTTAGAGAAACTTTGATCAGGCCGAAATCGAGGTCTTCGAGCAGGCGGATATGCCCCATGGCGCTCTCCACCATCGCCTCGGGAGTGGCTTCTCCATGTTTGCTGAGGAGACTCTTCTCTAAAGAGCCCGAGTTCACGCCGATGCGTATCGGAACATTCCTCTCTTTGGCGGCTTTAACGACTTCCCTGACTTTGTCTTTTGCGCCAATAGTGCCCGGGTTGAGACGCAACCCATCCACCCCTGCTTTGAGCGCAGCCAAAGCCAGCCTGTAGTCAAAATGAATGTCGGCGATCATCGGGATAGCGACCCTGCTTTTTATTTCTCTCAGAGCTTTGGCCGCCCGCTCATCAGGAACGGCCAGCCGCACGATCTCGCATCCCGCTTTTTCAAGCCTCTTGATCTGGGCGACGGTGTCTTCGACATCGTGCGTGCACGTTTTGGTCATGGACTGGACGACGACCGGAGCTCTTCCTCCGATGGCCACCCCGCCTACAAATATCTGCTTTGTCTTTCTCCTCGGAAAGGCCGGCGTTATCTTCTTGGGTTCAGCCATTTTTGGACAGGATGGAGTTTCCTTTTTTTTCATTATCTCTATCTTCACGCCATCAGTCAGATGTTGGCCTGTCAAAATCAACTTTTTCAATTCCAGGTTGAAAAAGGGGCGGTGCTGTGCGCTCCTTGTTCGTCATTGCGAGGAGCACCGCGACGAAGCAATCTCCTAGAGATTGCCGCGACATCTTCGATGTCTCGCAATGACTGAAGTATTATGCTAGCCACTGCGAGCATTAGGAAAACCCGGCGTGATAGGACCCATTCTTGATTCCTCTATCTACCAAGGCACGAGGCTTTGCCAGCCGTTGGGCATTCGCTTGACGATATCATTGAGGATGACGAAGACAATGAGAAAGGCGAAGATGACAAACCCGATTTGCATCCAGATCTGCCTGACTTTGGCGCTGAAATCACGCCTGAAGAGGCCTTCCAGGGCGAGGACAAAAATCTGTCCGCCGTCGAACACGGGGATCGGAAAAAGGTTGATCACGCCGAGCTGCAGGCTGATGAGGCCGATCCAGCTCAGCAGCGACATAAAACCCATCTGCAGCGCCGCGTAAGAGAGGGAAGCGATCTCGAGCGGACCTCCGAGCTGCTGAGTGGAAGCTCGGCCGACGATTAAGTCTTTGAGGAAGCGGACGACGAGAAAAATATTCCGCACATTTTCCTTTAGGCTTTGGCCAAAGGCAGCGAAAAGGCCGAATTTTTTCGGCACAGACTGAGGCTCCTGGTAGATGCCTATTCTGCCCACTTTCCCCTCAAGCTTGGGCGCAATCCGGAGCGTCAGGTTCTCTCCACTCCTGTCCACCAGAAATTCAAGCTCCTTATCAGGGTTTCTCTCGATGAGCTCGACAAACTGATAAAAATAAATAGGCGCGCCGTTGACCGCCAAGATGACATCCCCCGGCTTGAGCCCTCCCTTCTCAGCCGGAGAACCGGGTATGACCATCCTGACCTGAGTGAGCATTTTTCCGGTGAACCCGGCGTAGCCCAAAGCATACCGCGTCCTTTTTTCCGTCCTGAGCTCGAAAGACTGAACAGCGCCGTCTCTGCGGATCTCGATCCCGATGACCCTGTCCGGCTTGGTTCCCACCGCCAACTCCACGTCACTCCAGGTCTTGACCTTTTCTCTGTCGATGATCAGGATTTCATCGCCTAACCTAAGGTCGGCTTTCTCCGCCGGAGACCCGGGCTCGATATAGCCGATCACAGGCTTCTGCTCCTGATAAGCCGGCACTGTGACGCCGACCATGTTGATAACCGTGAAAATGAAAACCGCGAGCAGGATATTCATCACCGAACCCATGACCATGACGAGGAAACGCTCCCACCTCTTTTTGGCCATGAAATGGTCGGGGGGAAAACTCCCCTTCCCCTCCATGCCCAGCTCCCCTTCGCCCAAAAATTTGACATAGCCGCCCATGGGAATCAGGCTGATACGGTAATCCGTCTCCCTCCTTTTAATCCCGAAGAGCCTCTTCCCGTAGCCGAAAGAAAACGTTTCCACCCGGATTCCGACCAGCTTGGCCGTAAAGAAATGCCCGAATTCATGGATGAAGACGAGGACTCCAAAGACAATCAAAAAAGCCAAAATCGTGCCGAATAAAGTTCCCATTTTTAAAACCTTTGCCTGATTAAATTTTCGGTTTGAGCGCGCGTCTCTCTGTCGACCTCAAACACAGCCTCCAGGCACTCGACTTCTCTTATTTTGTGCCTATCCAGGATTTCGCGGACAACATCCGCTATCGAGGAAAACCCAATCCGCCGGCTCAAGAAGGCTTCTACAGCCACCTCGTTAGCCGCATTCAGGGCGACGGGAAGGCTCTTTTCTTCCTCAAGCGCCTGCCTAGCCAACAGGAGGAGCGGGTACCTTTTTTCATCCACCTCATAGAATTCAAGCGCCTTGACCCGGCTAAGTTCAAGCGGAGGAAGCTCAGAGTTTTCCCTCTCTGGATAAGTCAAAGCATACTGAATCGGGATTTTCATATCCGGGGCGCTGAGCTGGGCGAGGGTCGACCCGTCCCGCATCTCTACCAAAGAATGAATAATGCTCTGAGGATGGATCAAAATGCCGAGCTGGGCCGGCTTCAACCCGAAAAGCCAGCGCGCCTCGATGAGCTCGAGCCCCTTGTTCATCAGAGTTGCCGAGTCGATCGTCACTTTTTTCCCCATCTTCCAGCGGGGATGGGACAAGGCTTCTTCCACTGACCTGTCACCAATCTCAGCCAGCGGAGTTTTAAAAAAAGGTCCGCCCGAGGCGGTCAGCGTCACCTTCTTGACATTTTCTATCCGCTCCTTGGCCAGGCACTGGAAAATCCCGCTGTGTTCGCTGTCCACGGGGATAATCTCCGCACCCGAGGCTGAAGCCTGAGCCTGGAGGATGGCCCCTGCCACCACCAGCGATTCTTTATTGGCCAGGGCAACCCTTAATCCAGCCCGGATGGCCGAAAATGTCGGCCTCAGCCCCTCGATCCCTGTGATGGCTGAAACAACAATGTCATTATCATCGAACAGCGCTACTTCTTCAGCGCCTTCCGGACCGTAGACGATGCGGAGGGGGATATCCTTAAGACTCTCCCTGAGCTTTGAAGCTTCCTCTTTCGTCTTGAGGGAGACGATCTTTGGCCTGAACTTCTCGACCTGTTTTATCAGGAGAGGCGTGTTGGAACCGGCGGCCAAACCCACCACGGCAAAGCGGCCTTTGAGCTTCTCCACGAGTTCGAGGGTGTTCGTTCCGATGGAACCGGTCGAGCCCAAAACGGCAAGCTTTTTCATTCTTAGAAATACCTGATGAGATAATAGAAAAAGGGAGAAGTTAGGATGAAGCTGTCTATCCTGTCCAGAAACCCGCCGTGGCCGGGAAGGATGTTGGAGGAATCCTTAACCCCCGCAGCCCTCTTGAACAGGGACTCCAAGGGATCGCTCATCTGAGCCACGGCGTGAACGAGCGCGCCGCAAACTAAAGCTCTCCATAGCTCCACATCTTTAAGCAGGATCTGCTGGCCGGCCCAGGCGCCCAAAACAGCGAAAACGATGCCGCCTAAACTCCCCTCCCAAGTTTTATTGGGACTGGCGAGCGGTGTCATTTTATGCTTCCCGATGAGCTTCCCAAAAAAATAGGCTCCCGTATCTCCTAAAAAGATAATCGAGCAGAGGAAATAAATATAGAAAGCCCCTTTTTCAAGCCTGATAAAATAAAGATAATTGAGCGTAAAACTCAAATAAACGGCGCCGAAGAACGTTATGGCTATGGACTGCGAGAAAAAGGGAAGCTGTTCCTGACGCTTAAAAGATAAAACGTAATAGACGCCGGTCACAAAGACACAGATATAAAACGCCAAGTCAAGAGGAATGGTTGACCTGAAAAGATAAGAGAGACCGATGACCAGGGATAGAAAAACGCCGAGAAGCCTCTGAGGATGAAGTTTCTTTTTGCGGGCAAGATTGTAGAATTCTATGAGGGCGGCCAGGATGACAGCCTGGAGGACAATAAAAATGAAGGCCGGAGAACCATACTGGACAAGCAGGAAAAGGAGGCCCAGCAGCACGATGGCCGTGGGCAATCGCTTGTTGATTTTCATGTTAAGAGACGGCCCAGAGGATTCAGGATTGTACGGCGCCAAACCTCCTTTCTCTTTTCTGGTAATCGACAAGGGCTTGAAGAATATGCTTTCTCCGGAAATCCGGCCAATAATCCGGGGTGATCCAGATCTCAGAATAGGCGATCTGCCAGAGCAGAAAATTGGAGACGCGGAGCTCCCCGCTCGTCCGGATGAGAAGGTCCGGGTCGGGCAAGGAGGCCGTGTATAAGTGCCGGGAAAATGTCTCTTCATCAAGGCTCGCTGCATCAACGCCTCTCTCGTTCAAGATTCTTTTCGCAGCGTCAACGATCTCGGCCCGCCCGCTATAATTGAGGGCGAGGACGACGGTCAACTTCGACAAATCCTTGGTCAGCTCTTCCACTCTTCGGAGCTCCTTCTCGGTGGATTCGGGAATTTCCTCCCTCTGGCCGATGACCATGAGGCGGATCTGATTTTTGATTAATTCCTTGTCTTCTTTCCGGAGATAGTCTTCGAGAAGCTTCCAGAGCCTGGCCACCTCCCTTTTGGGCCTCTTCCAGTTCTCTTTGGAAAAAGCATAGAGGGTGAGAAATCTGACTCCTATCCGGGCGCAGGATTCAACGGCTTCCTGGACGGCTTTGGCCCCGGCCCGGTGTCCTTCGATGCGCGGCAGCCTTCTGCGCTGCGCCCAGCGGCCGTTTCCGTCCATGATGATGGCCACATGCTGGGGAATCCGGGAAAAATCCAATTGCCGGGCAAGCTCCTCTTCCTCGCTTCCGGGGGCGACAAAACCTTCGAGCACGTTAGGCATGGACTCATTATAAGGAGTAGCCCCTGAATTGTCAAAAACGGTAGACCTGAGGCCGAGGATTTGCTAATCTAATACAAACGCAATTAATGCTATTACGTAGTCATTGCGAGCGACCATCGGGAGCGAAGCAATCTAAGCCTATTAAGTTGAGATTGCTTCGTCACCTCGTTCCCCGCAATGACACTTTACTTAATGCGTTTGTATTAATATGTCCTGAATTGGAAGAGGCTAAAATGTGCTTAGGGATTCCTGCCAAAGTCACCCAAATTAAAGACTCCGGGGAAGGTAAAGTGGACTATCTCGGGACCAAAGTCAGGGTCAATCTTACCCTTCTTGAAGAGGTCAAGCTCGGGGATTGGGTGATTGTCCATGCCGGGTTTGCCATCTCCAAGCTCGACGAGGAAGAAGCCCAGGAAACTTTCTCTCTCCTCAGAGAGATCGCTAAAGAACAGGAAGTATAGGAGCTCTCGGCGCTGATGAAAGAACTGCGGGATAAATCCATCACCCGTGCCCTCCTCAGGGAAATCGAGAAAAAGACCCTCTCCCTTTTTCGGCCGGTGCGCATTATGGAAGTCTGCGGCACGCACACGATGACCATTCATCGCTACGGCCTGAAAACCCTCCTCGAGGAAGCGGGCATAAAGATGGTTTCAGGGCCGGGTTGTCCCGTTTGTATCACCCCGAATGAAATTCACGAAGCCTGCCTGGACCTGGTGACGGAAAAGGAAAACATCATCCTAACTTCGTTTGGAGACATGACCAGAGTCCCCACCCGGAAAGGCTCTCTTCAAACAGCCATCCCAGCCCGGAAGTCAGCGGTGAAGATCGTTTATTCTCCCGAGGAATCGCTCTCCATGGCCAGGGCCAACCCGGATAAGGAAGTCATCTTTTTTGGCGTCGGGTTCGAGACCACCATTCCCTCCATAGCCCTGACGGTGAAAAAAGCTCAAGAGGAAAGCCTGCGGAACTTTTCTGTCCTATCCGCCCTCTGGCTCATCCCCCCGGCGCTCCGCGCCATTCTCCAGGCTGGTGAAACAGTCATATCAGGGTTCCTTTATCCCGGACATGTCAGCGCCATCATCGGCGCAAAACCTTACCAGTTCGTGGCCGATGAATATGGCATTCCGGGCGCCATCGCGGGGTTTGAGCCGAACGACATTCTTCTCGGGATATCCGCCATCCTAAGTCAGGTCAAGGAAGGACGGCCGAGAGTTCATCTTGAATATAGCCGCGCCGTCAACCCTTCAGGAAACCCTTTGGCCCTGGCGGTCATGGAAGAAATGCTGGAGCCCAAAGACGCCTTTTGGAGGGGCCTGGGACGAATTCCTCGAAGCGGCCTCAAGCTCAAAAAGCCATATGCGGCCTACGATGCCCAGGTCAAGCATAAGCTCCGGATAAAGGAGGGAAGCGGAGACCTTCCCGGCTGCCGGTGCGGGGAAATCTTGCGCGGCCTCATCGCTCCTCCCCAATGTCCCTTGTACACGAAAAAATGCAGCCCGGATTCCCCTTTCGGCCCCTGCATGGTCTCTTTTGAAGGAGCCTGCTATATTCATTACAAATACGGAAGGCAGTAACAAATGGGGACTATTACAAATACGGAAGGCAGCAAAGAGAACCGTCCCCTCAAATATGAAGAAAATCAGCCTTGAGCTCGGGAGCGGCGGAAAGCTGATGCGGGATTTCCTCGCCGAGCACATCGTTCCCACTTTCCGCAACCCCCTCCTCGGAGAACTCTCAGACTCAAGCCACCTCCCTCGCCGGGTCGCTTTCACCACGGACAGTTATGTTGTCGACCCTATATTTTTCCCCGGAGGGGATATCGGAACTTTGGCCGTCAACGGAACGGTGAACGACCTCGTGGTCTCGGGCGCCGTCCCACGCTACATATCCCTTGCTTTTATCTTAGAGGAAGGTCTGCCCTGGGATGACCTGGAGAAAATATTGAAATCGATAAAACACGCGGCCAGGCGCGCTAATGTTCAGGTCGTAACAGGGGATACTAAAGTCGTCAGGCGCGGCCAGGCCGACAAGATTTACATCAATACCTCGGGCGTCGGGTTTATCGTGGCGAAACCTCGCCTCAAGGCCATCCGGCCGGGCGATCGAATCATCCTCACCGGGACGCTCGGCGAGCACAGCCTCGCGGTCATGCTCGCCCGGAGTGAGTTCGGGCTCGAAGCCAAGGTCCGGAGCGACTGCGCGCCTTTAAATTATCTTCTTCCGGTCTGGAAAAAAGGCGCCCTCTGGATGAGGGACATCACCCGCGGCGGGCTGGCGACAATCCTTTCAGAGCTTGCGGAAAGACTCTCCTGTTCTCTTCTCATCGAAGAAGAAAAAATCCCGCTCTCCCGGGCCGTGAGAGGCGCCAGCGAGCTATTGGGCATCGACCCCCTCTTTCTCGCTTGCGAGGGAAGGGCCGTCGTTGTCGTTCCCCAAAAGCGGGCCGACCTCGTCCTCCAAAAAATCAGGACGAATGCTTTGGGACGCAAGGCGGCCATTATCGGCCGGGTGGATGATAAAATCGGAAGGCCCGGCGAGCTTCTTCTCTCGACGGTGACGGGCGGGTTGAGGCTCCTCGAGCCTCTCACTTCAGAGCTTCTGCCGCGCATCTGCTGAAAATGAAACGATTTAAAAGCAGGTCAACTTATTGCTTCCTTCCCGCTTTGGCGCTTTTTTCCCTTTTTCTTTTCCCCTGCTGTTCAGAAAAAAATCAATCTTCAAATCGCAGAAAAGCAGAGGCCGGTTATTCCGCAGTCTTGGAATCCAAGGTCAAGGAGTGCCGCTCGTTTGAGGGCGAGACCATTGAAATCCTTCTTCGCCTCAAAAACACGGGAAAAAGAGACTGGTCCTCCGAGGAAAAGAATCCCTGCCTTCTTTCCTATCATCTGCTCGATGAAAATGGAAAAGTCCTCAAGTTTGATAACCCGCGGACGCCTCTTCCTCGGGTTGTCAGTCCGGGAGAAGCGATAGAGGCTGCCGTCAAAATAAAAACTCCCCTGGATAAAGGAAGATACATCCTCGAGTTCGACCTGGTTCGGGAAGGGCTGGCCTGGTTTAAGGATTACGGCAGCAGGACGCTCAACATTCCCCTTTTGGCGGAAGAACAAAGATGGCCGGAGGACGATGTTCCCTTGGACCTGGCCTACGGAAAATACACCAAATTTACTGCGAGTGAGCCCGGGCTCGATAAGCTCCGGAAGCTCATCCGTATCACTCTCCGCCACAATGAAACGGAATGGACAAGAAAAACTGGAAAAATAAACGGGTTCACTGCGGGGGCCGGATATCCCCAGATATGGCTCAGGGATGCGGCTACTATCATCCCAGGTTCACGCTACTACTATCCTGAAAGCTTTCTCACTTCCTGGCTCGAAGAGCATCTCGCCTTCCAGAAAGCGAACGGCTCGCTCGAGGACTGGATCGATGCGCAAGGACGGACAGACAAAAACACGGTCGAGACTGACCAGGAGGCAAGCGCCGTCCAGTCAGCTTATCAGGTTTTTCTCCTCAAAGGGCCTGAATGGCTTAAAAAGAAAATCTCCGGAGAGGCTATTATCGACCGGCTCGAAAAATCAATCCTCTCCCTGTTCGCCGGGCGGTTCAGCGAAAAATATGGACTCGTCACCGGGGCTCACACTGCCGACTGGGGTGACATCGACATGGAGGACGCCGACCAGAAGGCGATCTATGTGGACGAAAACACCCACTGGACGATGGACATCTACGACCAGAGCATGTGCTACGAAGCCTGCCGTGAGCTTGCCGAGATGTTCGCCTCCGTTGGAAACCAGCAGAAGGCCTATTTTTGGCAAAGGAAAGCGGAAGCCATCAAGAAAAAGACGAACGAATGGCTGTGGCAGGAAGACAAAGGGTTTTATAAAGTTCATCTCCACCTCGACTCTTTGCGGCATGACTTTGACGAGGATGCGATGTTTGCCATGGGGGGAAACGCCCAAGCCGTTCTTTCCGGCCTCGCCGATGAAAATAAGGCCGCGCGAATTTTCGAGCAGGCGCTCGAGAGACAAAGGCAATTCAACGTCTCCACACTGAGCGGGTCGCTTCTTCCCCCTTACCCGGCCGGCGTTTTTAAGCATCCGGCGGTGGATGAGCCCTATGAATACCAGAACGGCGGCCAATGGGACTGGTTCGGCGGCCGGCTGATCTATGCCATGTTTGAAAACGGTTCGAGCGCCAAGGCCAAGGAAAAATTCCTCGAGATCATCAAGAAAAACCTCAATAACGGAGGGCTCTACGAATGGGACACGCGGGCAGGGGCCGGCCGGGGGAGCGATTACTATGGCGGAAGCGCCGGCAGCCTGGCCAAAGCCCTGTTTGAGGGCTATTTCGGGTTAAAATTAGGCGCAAAAAGTCTCAGCCTGGAGCCGAAGCTCGGCGAGGATGAAGTCACGCTCCACATCTACCTTCCGGCAGCCGATCTTTTTGTCGCCTATGATTACAAGCCGGCCAAAGACCAGAAAAAGATCACTTTTCGCTACAACAGCAATTTCCCTCATCCGGGAAAGATCAAGATGCTCATTCCATGGGCTTATTTCGATTTTCCGGATCACAAAGAAGGAAGGAAAAAATTAGAAGTTACGAGGGACGGCGCTAAAATCCCCTTCCAATGGATAACCCTCAAGGAGGATGACTTTATTTCCCTCAACACGGACTTCAAAAATCACACGCTGGAGATAGCAGCCTATTTCCGGCCGATGGAATAGTATTCGAACCCGAGCTTTTTCACCTCTTCCGGGTTGAAAACATTTCGCCCGTCGACGATAATCGGGTTCGCCATGGCCTCTTTGACTTTCTTCAAGTCGAGGTTGCCGAATTCATCCCACTCCGTCAGGACGAGCAAGGCGTTGGCTTTCTCGGCCGCTTCAAAGGGAGAGGAAAAATATTGCAGCCGCTCCGGCTCTTCCGGGTAAAGCTGCTTCATATTTTCCATCGCCTTGGGGTCATAAAGCCGCAGACGGGCGCCCTCTTGAAGAAGGTCTCGGATGACCTTGATGCTGGGCGCTTCCCTTATGTCATCGGTCTCAGGCTTAAAAGCCAAGCCCAAAATGGCGATCGTCTTGTCCTTGAGGATCCACAGGGCCCTCCTAACCTTATCCACAAAGACCCGAACTCTGTCCGCGTTTATCCTGTCCGCTTCTTTGAGCAGGCTCATATCCACGCCCAGGTCCTCGCCGATCCTGGTCAGAGCTTTGATGTCTTTGGGGAAGCAGGAGCCGCCGTAGCCGATCCCCGCTTTCAAAAATCGGCTTCCGATGCGAGGGTCAAGCCCCATGCCTTCAGCCACCTGCTCGACATTCGCTTCGGTCTTCTCGCAGATATTCGAGATGAGGTTGATATAAGAGATTTTCATGGCCAAAAAAGAATTCGAGGCATGCTTGATGAGCTCGGCCGTGTCGATGTTTGTGACAACGATGCGGTCTTTGAATTTTTCATAGATGCCGCAGAGGATATCCCTCGCCCTCTCCGTCTCCACTCCGATGATGATTCGGTCCGGGCTGAGAAAGTCGGAGACCGCCGACCCCTCCCTCAGGAATTCGGGGTTGGAAGCGACGTCGAATTCTCTATCCGTCTTTTTATACAGGCTTATGGTCCGCTTGATCCAGGAAGAAGTCTTTACGGGAACCGTGCTTTTCTCGACCACCAATTTATATCGGTTGAGATTCTCGGCAATCTGGCGCGAGACCTCCTCGATCTGGCTCATATCGGCGCTGCCGTCAGCATGCTGGGGCGTCCCCACACAGACGAAGATAACATCGGCCTCCTCGATGGTCTTGTTCAAATCAGGGCTGAAAAAGATATTCCTCTTTTTAAGGTGTGATTCAAGAAGCTCATCCAGTCCCGGCTCGTAGATGGGCACGACCCCCCGGCTGACTTTGGCGATCTTGTCAAGATCCTTGTCGGTCCCGATAACCTTATGTCCCAACTCAGCGAGCCCGGCAGCCGTCACCAAGCCCACGTATCCGGTTCCAATAACAGCGATCTTCATTTTGACCTCCTCCTTTAGGCTTTGATGATATTCTTCCTTTTCTTTTTGACGGCATTCCGGGTATCGACCACAATCGGAGCATTCTTGACGATCCAGTCATAGTCATAATCCGAATGGTCGGTGGCGATGATGACGGCATCGCTCCTCTTCAACCTCCGCGCGGTCAAGGGAACCGAGCTCAGGTCGAGGCCCGGATGCTCTCTATGCCCGGAAGAATGAGGGACATAAGGGTCGTTATAAGCAACTCTGGCGCCTTTCTGTTTGAACAGGCTGATGATTTTAAGGGAAGGAGATCCCCGCTGGTCATCTATATCTTTTTTATAGGCAATCCCAAGGACCAAAACTTTGGCGCCCTGGATGGATTTTCCTCTCCTGTTCAAAGCTTCGATGGCCTTGTTGACCACATAATAGGGCATGCGGGTGTTGATCTCGCCGGCCAGTTCGATGAATTTAGTCTGGTAATCCACTTCCTTGGCTTTCCAGGTCAGATAAAAGGGGTCAACGGGAATGCAGTGGCCGCCGTAGCCGGGCCCGGGGTAGAAAGGCATATACCCGAAGGGCTTAGTGGATGCGGCCTGGATGACTTCCCAGATATCGATCCCCAGCCGCTCAAAGATGATCTTCATCTCATTCACCAGGGCTATATTCACCGACCGGAAAATGTTCTCTAAGAGCTTCACGGCCTCAGCCACCCGGGGCGACGAGACAGGCACGGTCTTGACCACAATCTGGCCGTAAAGCAGGCGGGCCAGGCAGAGGCAGTCTTTCGTCAACCCGCCGATGACTTTGGGGATTTTCTCCGTGGAATAGACCTTGTCCCCGGGGTTCTCCCGCTCGGGCGAGTAGGCGAGGAAAAAATCCTTCCCAGCCCGGAGCCCACCCCGCTCGAGTATGGGGAGCATTTCCTCCTCTGTCGTCCCAGGATAAGTTGTGCTCTCCAGGACGACGAGCTGGCCTTTCCTCAGGTATTTCGCAATGACCTCGGTTGTTTTGAGGACATAGGAGAGGTCAGGATTTTTATGCGAGTCCAACGGCGTCGGCACGCAGATGATGATAACATCCACATCGCGGAGCAAAGCAAATTTGGCTGTGGCCTTGAACGCTTTTTTTTCCAAGAAGGCTTTGAGCTCCCTGGTCGAAATGTGCCGGATGTAGCTTTTTCCCCGGTTCAAAGAAGCGACTTTTTTCTGGTCAACATCAAACCCTGTGACCCGAAATCCATTGTTGAGGAACAGCTTGACCAGGGGGAGTCCCACATAGCCCAGGCCGATAACGCCGACACGCGATTGTTTATTTTTAATTTTGCTTTCCAGAGCGAAAAGTTCTTGACTCATTCTATCTCCTTTTCTTGTACCAGGCGACGGTTTTCTTCAAGCCCTGCCTGAAACTCACTGCCGGCTCGAAGCCAAGGACCTTTCTGGCTTGGCTGATATCGGCGAAAGAATGCTTGATATCTCCTGGCCGGGGCTCGGCATAGATTGGCCCGCGAGAAATCCCCACAAGCTTATTGATTTCCTTGGCTAACGCATTGACAGTCGTCCTTTCGCCGCAGGCAATATTGAAGACTCCGCCGGCAGCCTGGGGCGGCGCCTCGACAGCCCGCAGGTTGGCCTCGACAACGTTGGCGACATAGGTAAAATCTCGGGACTGCTCTCCGTCCCCGAAAATCTCGGGGCTCTCATTGGTGAGAATCTTCGTGATAAAAAGAGGGATGGCTGCCGCATACTGGGAAAAAGGGTCCTGCCGCGGGCCGAAGATATTGAAGTAGCGGAGAGAAATCGTCTCCAGCCCGTAAATTTCCGAAAAAACCTGACAATATTTTTCGCCCACAAACTTGCTCGCCGCGTAAGGAGAAAGAGGCATGCCCTCGCTTCCTTCCTTCTTAGGAAGCTGCGGGTCATCTCCATAAACAGAAGATGAGGAGGCGAAAACGAACCTCTTCACTTTGGCCTCATGGGCAGTTAGGAGCAGGTTCAAGGTGCCTTTGACGTTGATCTCGTTGGTCAGGAGAGGGTCTTCGATCGAGCGGGGCACCGAGGGCAGGGCAGCCTGATGCAAAACATAATCAACGCCATCCAAGGCCTGCCGGCATGTCTTGAAGTCCCGGATATCACCCTCGATGAGTTCAATCATATCCAAAAAAGCGGCAATGTTCTCCCTTTTCCCTGTGATAAAATTATCAAGAACCCTGACTTTCTCCCCCCGTCTAACCAGCTCTTCGACAATGTGAGAGCCGATGAAACCGGCACCCCCTGTCACCAGATAAGCCATTGTCTTCTCCTCTTCCTTCTCAGCAAGGCCTAAAGATAACCCAGCTCCTCTAACCTTTTGAGCACTTTTTGAGCGTTTTCCTCCAGGGATTCTTTATCCGTCTCCAAAAGAATTTCGGGGTTCAAGGGTTCCTCATAGGGGTCGGAAATCCCCGTAAATTCCTTAATTTCGCCTTTCATAGCTTTTTTATACATTCCTTTGATATCTCTCTGGATGCAAACTTCCAGGGCGCATTTGGCGTAAACTTCAATGAAATTGCCGATCTCCTGCCGGGACTGGGCCCGGATTTCGCGGTAGGGCGAGATGAACGAGGTCAAGACGGCCACGCCGTTTCGCGTCAGGAGCTTCGCCACAAAAGTGACCCGGCGGATGTTTTCGTTGCGGTCTTCGCGGGAGAACCCCAGGTCGCGGGTGAGGCTCTTGCGGACGATGTCTCCATCCAGCCTCTCCACTTTCAACCCCTGCTCCCTGAGAATCTCCGCCACCCGGTCGGCCACAGCCGACTTCCCCGAGCAGGGCAATCCGGTGAACCATAAGGTGAACCCTTTCTGGGTGCAATCGCGCTTCTTCTCCATGGATCCATAACTCCTTTTAGGTCGTGAGAACCTTCCCTTCCATATCTTTCGGCGCGGGAATGCCCACCTGATGAAGAATCGTCGGCGCAATATCGATAATACTCGCGTCTTTGCGGTTTTTGGGTTTGCTCTGGGGATCATAAAGGATGTAAATGCCCTCCTGGGCGTGAACGGCGTCATCAGGGCCGGTGTCGTTCTCTGACAGAAATTTACCCGGGTGTCCGAGCGTCCCCGCCGAGCGCCAGTAGAGGTCGTCAAAATAAACCATCAAGTCGGGATATTCGCCCCGGGCTTCTTTAAAATATTCCTGAGGTTTAATAATCCGGGTCTCCCATTTCTCCCCCTGCGGTCCCCGGAGGTTGAGGATTTTTTCGGCCAGAAGGTCTCTTTCCTTTTCGTAATCCTCAGGCTTTATGATTCCCTGGGGCTCCCTGCCCTCGACATTGAGGAAGAGGCGGGCGTAGTAGCCGCCCCAGCCCCAGACTTTGGTCCTGGCCCAATCGACGTCCGCTTTCTCCACGCTCTCCGGCTTGGCCGGCTTTGACCTCACCACAAGGTCGCCTTCCTCAATCAGCCATTCGTTGACGCAAAAGGCTCCCTTCATCCTCTTGGCGCCGTGGTCTGAAACCACGAGTACAACCGTGTCCCTGCCGCAGGCATCGAGGAGCTCCCCGATCTTTTTGTCCAGGAATTTATAGTAATCCAGGATGACGTCTTCGTAGGGATTCCCTTTGACATAGAGGTGATGCTCCGGGTCCATGTATTTCCAGAACCCGTGCTGGACTCGGTCAACTCCAATCTCCACGAACATGAACAAATTCCAGGGCTTGTGTCGGGCGAGATAGTTCATGACCTCAAACCTCTTTTTTGTCATCTTGTAGATTCCCTCGATCAGCTTTTCCTTCTCGTCCGTCCTGAACTCGATATCAAAAATATATGGCCCGAATTTTTCCTCTATCTCCTGACGCAAACTCTGGGGATAGGTATATTCTTTTTCGCTGTCGGGGGTGATGAAGCAGGAGATCAAGTTCCCTGGAACCGGCCTCGGCGGATAGCTCGGAGGCACGCTGACGAGGCAGCTCTCGCCGCCAAAATCTCCGATAATGTCCCAGACCGCCTTTTCCTTAATCGATTGGGATGTGGCAATCCACATATCCTTGTAAGAGTACCCTTTGCGGTGGCGGAAACCATAAAGCCCCAGCCTGCCGGCGTCCTTTCCCGTGGACATGACCATCCAGGCGGGGATGGTGATCGGCGGGTCAGAGCTCCGCAGGTTTCCATGAACCCCGTTCTCAATGAGCTCTCGGAGCACCGGAAAATGCTCGCATCGTTCGAAGACGATCTCGCCCGGAGCCGAATCCAGGCCGACGACCAATATTTTTTTATCCATGCACGGCTTCTTTATTGCTGTTATTCCACAAACGGGTCCTCGAATTTCATGATGACCCGGGCCACTTCAGGCCGCATGAGCTCTGCCGGAGGGATTTCGCCTTTCACCAGCATATCCCTGATTTTTGTCCCGCTGAACTGGATGTGCTCGGAAGAAGGATGGGGGCAGATTTTCTCGTTCACCACAGACTGGCATTTCTTGCAGTAATAGAAGGACTTGAAGAAGAGCGGGGCGATGCCCAAATCCGGAAATTCCTCAAAGATGTCCTGGGCGGCATAAGGGTGATAATAGTTGCCTACGCCCGCATGATCCCGGCCGATGATGATATGGGTGCAGCCGAAATTCTTGCGGATGACGGCATGGAAGATCGCTTCCCGGGGACCGGCGTAGCGCATCTCCATTTGGAGGATAGCCATGACCGCCCTCTCCTTGAGGTAATAGTTCCTGATGAGTTCCTCGTATGAAGCCAGGATCACTTCATCCTTGAAATCGCCCTTTTTCTTCCGCCCGATGACCGGATTGACGAAGATCCCGTCGGTGAAGGTCAGGGCCGTCTTCTGGACATACTCGTGTCCGATATGAGGCGTGTTCCGTGTCTGAAACCCGACGACCGTCTTCCAGCCTTTTTCTTTGAAGAGAATCCTCGTCTCCTTCGGGCTGAGCTTGTACCTGTCAAAGGGCGTCGGAGAGACCTCGATCAAGTCCACAGGCCCGGCGAGCAATACGTCCTTCATCCCCGAAACTTTAGCCACGCCGGGATGAGCTTTATCCCTGGTCAAGAAGACTTTCTCGGCCAGTTCTTCTCTGTTGTATTCATGCTTTTCTTCAAGGCGCAGGATGGCGACCGGCCTCCCGCTCTCGCTCGAGAGGACGACCTCCTCTCCTTCTTTTAACTTCCGGGCCTCCACCTGGCCGGCATCCAGCACGATGGGGATGGTCCAGGGAAGGTCATTCGAAAGCCGCATCTCGTGGAGGACATTGCGGTAATCGGCCTTCCCCATGAACCCTTCGAGAGGAGAAAAAACTCCTGTGGCAATGTTTTCCACGTCGGAGATCAGTTCCTCATCAATTTTGAGGACAGGCAGGCATTTCACTTTTTCGAGAGCTTCTTCCTTTCGCGCTCCCTTGAGGACTCTTTCCACAAGTTTACCGCCATGGGGTGGGATCATTTCTTCCTCCGGCTCGTCAGGCCCTGTTTTCGCTTTTAGTCGATATAGCCCAGAGCTTTCAGCCTTTCTTTGACCTTTTCTTCGTCTTCTTTGCTGAAGACTTCTCCCGCCTCTTTCTCCTGGGAGAGCTTCTCCCTCAGCGCCTTGGTGATGTAGCTCGAAACGGACGAGATTTCCGTTCCCTTGATCATCTCTTCAATCCTCTTATAGAGAGAGGTCGGGATGGAGACTGTCATGAACTCTTTTTCCATACTCTCTCCTTCTATGACCGAAATCCCTGAAAATAAAACCAATATATATACTACCTCTCATTTTTTTTCAACCGCCACCCCTCCCCGCAGATTTGCCGATAGAAGGAGAAAATATTGATATTATTGTCATCGCGAGCGAAGCTAGGAATCTCAAAATGAGATTGCCACGGCCAAGAGGCCTCGCAACGACTTCGTCGGATCGCCACGTTTCGCTCGCGATGACATAATTCTATCGACAATTTTGGGCTTCCCGGCAGCCCCCCTCGGCTTGACAAACAGCGACTTTTGATGTTTATAATCTTAAACAGATGACCGAAGACCCATCTCCCGCCCCTTAATATGGAGAAAATCAGCTATCCTTATATCCGGAAAAATGTCTTTTCAGGCGTCCTGGACAGGAACCTGAAAAAGCTCGAGAGCAGGCTGGGCGTCAGCCTTTCCATCCGGGGAGATAGCTTGATGCTCGACGGCGCGGCGAAGAAGGTCGAATTTGCCAAGTTTTATTTTGAAAAAATGAGCGAACTCGAAGAAAAAGGGTATTCCCTCAAGGAGGAGGACTTTCACATTGCCCTCGACCTCCTGGAAAACGGCTGCTCCGAGCCCCTCGAGAACTACTTCCCTTCCGAGGCCCTGAGCCTCTCCCGCAAATCCGTGAGCCCCAAGAGCCTTAACCAGCAGGAGTATATCCAGGCTATCCGGAATTTCGATTTTGTCTTTGGCATCGGTCCGGCCGGCACTGGCAAGACATACCTGGCCATGGCCATGGCCCTGAGTTTCCTTCAGGACAAGATTGTCAACCGAATTATCCTCACCCGCCCTGCTGTCGAAGCTGGGGAAAAGTTAGGATTTCTCCCAGGAGATCTGTACCAGAAAATCAACCCCTATCTCCGGCCTCTCTACGACGCGCTCTTTGATTTGAGCCAAACCGACCAGGCCAACCGCCTGATTGAAAGGGGCATCATCGAGATTGCGCCCCTGGGTTTCATGAGAGGGAGGACTCTAAACGATTCTTTCATCATCCTCGATGAAGCCCAGAACACAACCCGCGAGCAAATGAAAATGCTCCTGACGCGCTCCGGGTTCGGGTCCAAAGTCGTCGTCACCGCCGACATCACCCAGATCGACCTGCCCCAGCCCAAAAAATCGGGCGTCCTCGAAGCCATCAAAATCCTTTCCGGGATAAAAGAAATCGCTTTTATTCACTTTGACGAGAAGGATGTGGTCAGGCATCCATTGGTCCAAAAAATCATCCTGGCTTATCAGAAGGCCGAAACAAAATCCTCCAAAGAATAATGAACTTAATTTCCTTCAAGAACCTGAAACTCTTCAAGGGGCCTTCCCCTCGCCAAAAGAAGAATGATGTCCCTCAACCTCAGAAAAAAGAAGAGCAGGCCCTCTCCAAGCAGCTCATCCAGAGCCCCTTCTTCTTTCTCTTTATTTTCGTTTTCATCCTGGCCTATTTCCTCTCTTACGTCCCCTCGAAATCGCTCCCCAGCCTGAAGGAAGGGGAAATCGCCTCTTCCGATATCATCTCGCCGCTCGATTTAACGATTGAGGATACAGAGACTACGGCCAAGAGAAAGGCAGAGGCCGAAGAAGCCGTCCTTCCTGTCTATTCTTTCGACGAGAATGCTTTTTTAAACACAGAGGATAAAATTCGCCAGTTCTTCCAGTCCGGGCAAGAATGGCTCAAGAAAGTGCCTTCCCCGCTCAACATCGCCGACCTCCAAGAGAACATCGCCGAAAAATTCGGGCTGGAAATTCCGACGAAGGACATGGAGTCCCTCGTCAGGGCGAGTTTTTCCCAGGACCTCGAGGAGACGCTGACCAGCCTCATCGGGAAAGTCTCCTCTCAGGGAATCATCGTCTCTAAAAATCTTTTCATCCGGAGAGAGCCGGAGAGGGGCTTCATTCTCCTGAGAGGCCCGGGGAATGAGAAGCTGACCAAAGTTGATGAAGTCCTCGAGCTTAAAGAGAGCAAAGAAAAGTTTGCCGCCGAGGTCGAAAAGATCGAGCTTTCTTCGAGAAACAAACGGCTCCTCCAGAGCCTGGCCGATAACTTTATCTCACCCAACATCACCTACAATAAGGTCGAAACCGAGTTAAGAAAGGAGCGGGCCAGGGAACGCGTGGAAACTGTCTTCTACCGGATCAAGAAGGGAAAAGTCATCATCCGAAAGGGGGATGAAGCGACGGCCGAAACTCTCAAATGGATCAACATCATCGACCAGAATCTCAAGGAAAAGCGAGGCTGGATTAGAAGTTTTGTGGGGACATTTCTTCTCTTTGCGCTCATTTTCATCACTCTCTGGTATTACTTGAAATCGCTGCTTAAATTCAGGTCGGCCCTGAAAATTTATCTGATGATGGGGACAACCCTCATCCTCAGTCTCCTCGGCTACAAACTCTCTTATTTTCTGGCCTCGCTCTTCAGTGAAAAATCCAGCTTATCGTTCTTGGCCAATGTGGATCTTTATGAATACGCTTTTCCCTTTCAGTTTGGCGTCATCCTCTTTGCCTTCCTCACGACAAACACAATCAGCCTGATTTTTAGCATCCTCAACAGCGTGCTCGTCGGCTATCTCTTCCAGGCCAATTTCAACCTCATGCTTTTCAGCTTCATCGGAGGATTGGCGGCGATCTACGGGATCAAGTATTACCAGAGACAAAAGCGAACTCCCACCCTGCGGACAGGGCTGCTTGTCGTCGCCCCGACCAATATCTTCCTTATCATCACTTTCGAATTGATCAAGGAAAGCCTGAGCGGCCCGGACCTCTTCGCTGCAGAGGTCGTCATGGGCTTTCTCGGCGGAGTTCTCAGCGCTTCTCTGGCCTTTCTGCTCCTGCCCGTCTTTGAGAGCTTATTCGGGTTTGTCACTCAGACCAAGCTTTTGGAATTGGCCAACTCGGACCTTCCGATTTTCAGGCAGATGGCCATAGAGGCTCCCGGCTCCTATCATCACTCTCTGATCGTGGCCGCTCTGGCCGAAAAGACGGCTGAGGAAATCGGCCTGGATTCGATGCTGGTTAAAGCAGGGGCTCTCTATCATGATATCGGCAAGGTCAAGAGGCCTGAGTACTTCATCGAAAACATCAGCCGCAATCCTGACATGCATAAAGACTTAACCCCGAGCATGAGCACCCTCGTCATCGTCAACCATGTGAAAGAGGGCGCGGAGATGGCCAAAAAGCTGAAACTCCCCAAGAAAATCAAGGAAATCATCGAACAACATCACGGGAGTTCGCTGGTCAGGTATTTCTACCATAAAGCCAAGGAAAAATACGACCCGGAGATGCAAAAAATCGGGGAAGAGAGCTACCGCTATCCAGGCCCTTCGCCCCAGAGCAAAGAGGCTGCGCTGATCATGCTGGCCGACTCAATCGAGGCCGCCTCCCGGAGCCTGAAATCGCCCACCCGCGAGCACCTGAAAAGAGTCATCACGGAGATTTTCGAGAGCTATCTCCAGGACGGCCAGCTCGACGAATGCGATTTTTCCCTGAGAGAGCTGAGATCGATTGCCACCTCGTTCCACTCGACTCTCTACACCATCTATCATCCCAGGGTGGAATATCCGGGGTTCGACTTTGAGATGAAAAAAAAGAAAAAGACGCAAAACGCGAAAAAACTCGATGATCGAAATAATAAACCTCCAGCATAAACACCGGATTAGTCAGAAAAAATTCAAAAATTTGCTGAAATTTCTGGTGCACCGCTATAGCCTCCAGGAACCGGAGGTCAATCTTGCCTTTGTGGACACGAAGACGATTATGGAACTGAACCGAAAGTTCTTGAAGAAAAATGCGCCGACCGATGTCCTCAGCTTCCCCTTCGGAGAGAAAAAAAGCATTGACGGAAAGTATTATCTCGGAGATATTGCCATATCAGTCCCTCAGGCTTTTAAACAGTGTTTTTCGAAGGCTCACGGCTTAGAGAGAGAGATGGAATACCTGACCATTCATGGGTTTCTGCACCTCCTGGGCTTTGACCACAGCAAAGGGATCGAGGAAGAAGAAGAGCGAGTTCGGCGCCTCCTCGATGAGGATCGCTGAAGAATAAAAAATGACTGCGGAATTCTGGAAATGGGCCGGCTTAGGGCTGGTTTTTCTGGCCGCTTTTCTCCTCTCCCTTTTTCATGCCTCCCTGAGCACTTTTTCCAAAATCTCCCTGAGCCGCTTCCTTGAGGCCAAAGAAAAAGAATATCGCTCGAGAGTCCTGGACCTCTACGACGAAACCAGGATCGCCGTCGAAAGCTTTCGCGTTATCTTCATCATCGCCTTCCTGATTTATCTTTTAACCCTTATTCCGCGGGGAGAGCTCTGGCCGCTATGGTTTTTTCTCATCTCGCTGGGCCTCTTTTTTATCTTCTTCGACTATCTTCCCCGGCTTCTGAATTCTCTGAATAAAAAGGCCGTAATCAAATTTTTCCTGCCTTCCTTCAGGCTTGTCCATGGGCTCGCGGCGCCTCTGATCCTTTTGATCAGGAAGCTTGAGAAAGAAGAAATTGAGGATGAGATGCGGGAAGCCTCGGAAGAAGAAATCGAGACCTTTATCGACGCGGCCACGGAAGAAGGCATCATCGAAGAGCATGAGGGCGTTCTCCTCAAGAGCGTCGTCGAATTCGGAGACACGCTCGTCAGGGAAATCATGACGCCGCGGGTGGACCTGGTCTGCATCAAGAAAGATGCCACGTTCGGCGCGTTGAGAGAGCTCATCCGCTGCGAAAAATATTCCCGTATCCCGGTTTATAAAGATAGAATAGATAACATCGAGGGCCTCGTGATTGCCAAAGACTTGCTCGAGTATTCCGAGGATAAACACAAGGATTTGCCCATTGAAGCGATCATCCGGCCCGTCCACTTTATCCCCGAATCGATGAAGGTCGCCGAGCTGCTCAAGGAGTTCAAGAAACGAAAACAAAAAATGGCCATTGTGGTTGATGAACACGGAGGGGTTTCCGGCCTCGTGACCATGGAAGACCTGGTGGAGGAAATCGTCGGCGAAATTCAAGACGAATACGACGTGGATGAGGAGACGCCGATCACTGCGACGGGGCCTTCCGAATACGCAATCTCCGGAGATGCGGAAGTCGAAAACCTGGAAGAGTTCTTTGACCTTGAATTGGCCGAGGACAATTACGTCACAGTGAGCGGGCTGATCATGCACGACTTGGGGAGGCTGCCCAAACGGGGAGAGAAATTCGAGATCAAAGGCCTCTCTTTTGAAGTCCTTGACGTGGGCCAGAAAAGGATCAAGAAGGTAAAGGCCAAAAAGGTCGCGGCAGAAAAAGAGGGAAAAGAAGGCGGAAAACAATGAAAGTCGGCTATGTCGCCCTCATCGGGCGTCCCAACGTGGGCAAATCCACTCTTCTCAACACCATGCTGGGCCAGAAAGTGGCCATCATCTCCGATAAACCTCAAACAACAAGGATCAGCATCCTCGGCATCAAGACGACGAAGGATGGGCAGATTATCTTTATCGACAACCCGGGCATCCACAAGCCCCTCCACAGCCTCAACAAAAGGATGATGAATTTCGTCTATTCCGCCCTCCAGACAAGCGACCTGATCTGCCTCCTCGTCGATGCCACGCAGCCGTTCGGACACGGCGATGAGTTCGTCATCGAGACACTGAAGAAAGTGACCACTCCCCTATTTCTGCTGATCAACAAAGTCGATATCATCAAAAAAGACAAGATCCTCCTCATCATCGACAAATACAAGGATCTGTTGAACTTTAAGGAAATTATCCCCATCTCGGCGCTGAGAGGGACGAACCTGGACGTGCTGGAGAAGGAAATCTACAAGTATTTGCCGGAGGCCGAAAAGCTCTACGATGACGATTTTATCTCCGACCAGTCGCTCCGGTTCATGCTGGCGGAGATTATCCGGGAGAAATTGCTCAAGCACGTCGAGCAGGAGCTCCCTTTTGTGACCGCCGTGCTCATCGAGAGGATGGAGGAAAGGCAGAAAGACGAGGGGGAGGCCGAGGGCAAGGCTGAGGCGGCTACTGAAGGGGTTGAGGTCATGATAGGGGCAGGAGTTGAGGCGGCTGAGGAAGAAGGAACTGAAGCTGCAGCAGAGGTGGAGGTAAAGGAGGGGTCGGCTGAGGGCGGGGCAGGGGCAGCAGAAGCGGCTTCTGAAGTTAAGGGAGCTATAGCCACTTCAGGGCCGGAGGCTTCTGAGGGTGCTGCAGAGTCGGCTTCGTTAGCCCAGGGTTCGTTGGGGCTGAAATCGGCTTCTTCTCCTCTAAAGAAAAGAGAAAGAAGGAAGGTCACCTATATCAGTGCCTCGATCTTCGTCGAGCGTGACAACCACAGAAAAATTGTCATCGGCAGGCATGGCCAGATGATCAAGAAAATAGGGATTGAAGCGCGGTGCGAAATCGAGGAAATCCTAAAATCGAAAGTCTATCTTGACCTCAAGGTCAAGGTGAAGGAAAAGTGGCGCGACTCGGCCGAGGTCCTCGATCTCATCGAAGGCCAGAAGTAGCCTCTTGCACAGCAGGCGAAAAGTACCCTTTGTCATTGCGAGTCGCTCCGGCGACGAAGCAATCTCAGCCCTTTGAGCATATTGATTTTAGCCCCGATATATGCGAAAATTTGTCCACCTTCCAACTTGCGGTGAGTGTAGCTCAACTGGTTAGAGCATCGGACTGTGGATCCGAAGGTTGGGGGTTCGAGACCCCTCACTCACCCCAGCTTATTTCCATATTTTTCAATCGTTTAACCTGATCTTCGTTTTTGGTCTGAGTAAGCCAAACTGAGCCATTTTGGGCGATTTTAGCCAAAATTGGAGAGAATGACGACTTTGACTTTAAAGAGAGGTGCGTGTCCCCGATATTTTACGGTTAGCCTGACAAAACTGAAGCATCAAGTTGATCACTCGCTCGGAGGACTCGGCCGAACCATTCTGTTTGGCGAATGCATCCACGAACTCCAGAAGTTCGGGCGCTGGTGACCGCCTTCCGTAATCATGCATGACATTGACGATCGCCGCGTCCAGGCCGTATTCCTCCGCTTTAGCCAAATAGGCCCGGCACACGCCTGTCTTCCGACCGGGGAGGTCTCGGACGGCGTTGGTGATGCCCAGCGATAAGTGCACGCTCCTCATCGCCGGGTCGCTTTTGATTTTGCGGATCGTTTCAAAAGTCCGGTATGTATATCCCGGCGTATCGGGCATCATCTGTATGTCAATCGCCAATGGAAAAACCGTTGAGTCGAACAATATATCCTCCGGCTTGAAACTGTATTTTTCGGTCGCCGCCCGGAAAATCGTCTGGGCCATTCCGTAGAGTTCGTCGACGCCGTAATAAGAGCCCTCTGAACCCGTTAATTTTATGTCCACAAGCAGCCCGATGAATTTGAAGGGATAGCGGCTCCGCAGAGGCAGCAGCTCGTCCATGGTATAGGTCTTGACCGAATTCAGCAGCGGCGCAGCGACGGAGGCAGGCGCATTTTTATACCACTCCTCAAGACCTGCTTTCAAGACGTCCGGAGAGCTGCTGTCCACGCAGACCGGAATTCCCTGACTATGTTTGCGGATGAGCTGCACATAATCCCGCATCATCTTCAGGCGCAGCTCCAGATTGCTATCGCCGAACGCATCCACGTTCACGTCGATGTAATCCGCTCCGTGTTTGACCTGAGCTTGAATCAAGGAGACGATGTAATCCAGCGGCCCGCTCGGGTTTTCCAAAGCTTCCGGCCCCAGGGCCAGAAGCTCTTTCATCGCGGCGGCGGGCTTGGGGATGCTGGCATGGAGGCTTTCTCCGATAAGGATCAAATCAATTTTTTTGGTATGGTCTTTTTGAAATAGATAGTTTAAGAGGGAAGCGGTCCCTTCGAGCGCAGGATTGCGGCTCGGGTTGATGATCTTTCCTAATTTTTTTAGCCCTTCTGTCCCGGCACTGGCGGCGGCATCATATATCATCTCGCCGACACAGCGTTTTTCCGGATTATGTCCACATGTCCCGTCCGGGTTGGCGTCGCCGCAAGGCGGGTTCGACAATCCTTTTTCGCATTTTCCCAGCGTGCAAAGGCCGAAATTTTCGACCAGGTAACAATCGCCGCATTCCTCGCAGTCGAAAAGCAGAGTTTTAAGGGCCTTCTCCCCGGCCAAAAACATTTTGTAGAATATCCCTTTTCCCTGACGTAACGATCGGCTGCTTCTGAGGATCTTTTTGACTGCCGAATACATGCCTTGGCCGGGTGTCAAAAAAGTCTTGTGGAGAAAATCAAAGGTTTTTTTATTGAAAGACGCCGTCGGCCGCGAAGGATTCTGCGGCCGGTCGTTTTCATCATAAAGATAGAACCCCGGCTTCCCGTCGGGCAGCTTTTGAATTCCGAAATCAAGGTTGTGCTGAAATCGCCGCCAATCCCGACCGATCTCTTCCGCCCGGTTTAGGATTGTTGCGAGCATGTCGAAGTCCAAGAGGCCGCCGATATCAACGCCTGCCGCGCCCAGGTCTCTATACATCGCCACTTGCTGTGCCGCCCGTTCCATGTGGTCGGACAGAGTCTCCTCGCCCACTTTTTCAAAGAGCTCTTTTGTCACCAAGCAGCCGGGGAGTTTTCCTTCAAACATCAAGCGCGGGGCGGGTGTCACCGTGGATAAGAGATAAACGTTTCCGAAAACAGGCACGGGGAGAGCCTTTTCTTTGAGATACCGGAACAATTCTTCACTTTTTCGCCGGTCCCAGCCCATTTGTGTGACCAGACAGTCTGCTCCGCTCCGGATTTTCTTCTCCATCTTGAAGTATTGTTGCCTCTGGGAGGCTTCTGTGTATTTGAACGGAGAAACAGCCGCTAATATATAGAACTGATGCACGCGATCGAAATGGCCCGGCACCGCCCGGTTGAATGATTCATAGTTCATTTCCTTGATCAGCTCGATGAGCCCAAGGGAATCAACCTCAAAAACTCCTTTCCCCGAGCATGGTTTATCCCCGGTGAGCGCCAGCACGGATTCTAGGCCGAGCTTCTGCAGGCCGATAAGATATGTTTTTATAGCTTCCACATTATGGTCTTTGGCGGTCACATGGGGGATAATATCCAGGTCGGCCCAGAGATTCTTTATTTTGAGGAGAGAAAATATATCTGCGGGGCTCATGGAAGCGGCGCCGTTGGGACTCTGGGGAATGGTGATGCCGGCCAGCACGATATCTTTCGGCAGGGCGGGTTTCTTTTGCTCATATCCATTGAGGAATTTTTCGAAGTTGCTTAAGTCATGACCAGGGAGCGGCACAAATTCGGCGAGCACGAGAAACCGCCGTTCATCGGACGTCTGGCTTATGAGCTTCTTCAACCTGTTTTTTTCGTTTCCGATCATCGGGTTCGACTTAAATTTATAATTATATATCTCTATCGGGTTGAGAATTCAATAACATCTTTCAAAAGAAAATAAATTTGAATACTCAATATTGATTATCTGGGTATTTTGACCGTTGAACTTTATGAGGTGTTAGCCTCATCTCTTTAGGGGAGGGAAGGCTAACCCAAAATCACCCCTTAAATCATTCATAAAGGTGATAGACAACTTCTTATTTTATCTCAATATTAAGGTTACAGGCGAGGTTTCAGGACGAGGTCAATTTAAATCGGCATTGATTGGTTCGGAAAACAGGAATTATGTAAAAATGAGCTCCCGAATCCATAGCTTCTTAATGAAAATTAAAGGGAATTTAAAATTCCTGAGAACGAAGACAGGGCTGGACCTGAAAATGGAATGATGGGTGAAGAACAAAAGAAACAAATGACAAAAGAGACCCAGGAATTGCGTCTAAGAATTGCCGAATTGGAGACAGCTAAGGGCAAGCTCGAGCAAACAGAAGAGAGGCTTCGAGAGAATGAGAATAAATATAAATTCTTGGTAGACAATTCCAGACAGGTTATCCTTATCCTTAACAAAAGAGGGAAAATAATCTTTGCTAACAAAAGCACCTTGGCCAATTATGGTTACTCAGAAGAAGAACTGATCGGCAAATCAATCGTCCGTCTCTTAACTCGAGATTGTATCAAAAAAGCTTTATATGCTCTGGCCCAGGAATTTCTCGGCCATCCTTATCCAGAGATGGAGATTCAGGTTAAGACTAAATCCGGTGAAATAAGATATTTAAAGGTTGCCGAGGGCTCAACACCTGTTTATAACAAAGGAAAATTAATTGGGGTAATGGTGAGCGCCAGCGATGTCACGGAGCCCAGGAAAGCAGAGGAGAAGCTACGCGAGAGTGAAGAGCGATTCAGAGAATTATGGGATCGCGCTCCGGTGGCCTATCATACGTTGGATGCCAAAGGCGTCATCACCAGCGTAAATCAAACTGAAGCGAAAATGCTGGGATATACAAAAGAAGAAATGGCTGGCAAATCTATATTCGAATTTATTTTGCCGGAGCAACGTGCAGAGGCAGAAAAAAGATTTCAGCAAAAAATATCCGGTGGTTCCACTCTCAAGGCAGCGAACAGGGTCTATGTTAAAAAAGACGGCTCAAAGATTTATGTCATGATTGATGATGTCTTGGAGCGAAATAGGGACGGCGATGTTACTGGAGTGCGGACAACAATGGTTGACATCACCAAGGACAAAGAGGCAG
This sequence comes from uncultured Eubacteriales bacterium, assembly GCA_964551885.1. Lineage (GTDB taxonomy): Bacteria > Acidobacteriota > Aminicenantia > Aminicenantales > UBA8522 > CAZKEW01. The sequence continues at coordinate 2,195 of CAZKEW010000003.1, read as the reverse complement.
AGGAGGCTTTAAAGAGATCAGAAGAACATTTTAGAGATTTAGTTGAAAAAGCCGGTGTTGCTATTTTAATCGATGATAAAGAAGGGAATCTTAAATATTTCAATGAAAGATATGCTGAAATCTTTGGATATTCTATGGAGGAGATGAAAAAACAGTCCATCTGGTCCACCGTTCATCCGGATGATGCTGAGAAACTCAGAACCTATCATATGGGACGTCTTCAAGGCAAAGACGTCCCATCGAGATACGAATATAAAGGTGTCAGGAAAGATGGGTCTGTCAAATATCTTGAAGTAGATGTCGTTGTTTTGAGAGAAGGGGAACGTCTTAGCGGGACTCGTTCATACCTGTGGGATATCACCGAGCACAAACAGACCGAAGAGGCCCTTCAAAAGCGGAATACCCAGCTCGAGTTGATTTATCATATTCAAAGCGAAATTCCGATGAATACCGATATTGAAACCGTCCTGATCCGGGCGGCTGAAAGCATCGGCAAATCCTTCGGGTACTATAAGATTTCCGTGAACCTTTATGATCGAGAGACGGAGGAAATCGAATACCTGACCGGCTGGAACAAAACGGGCCTTCCCCTGCCCAGAGGCCATAGACAAAAATTAGGACAAGGGCTGATCGGCAGGGCTGGGCTCTTGAAACAAACGATTATTGCCAACGATGTTTCCAGGGAGCCGGACTTTATCGCTTTTCACCTCACGGAGACAAAGGCGGAGATGGTCATTCCCCTGCTTGTCCAGAATCAGCTCATAGGCGTTCTCGACCTCCAGGCGACTCAGGTTGGCGCCTTCTCTAAAGAAGATGTCTCTGTCCTGCAGGCCATCGCTAACTATATTGCCTACATCATCGATGAGAAACAACAGGAGGAAGCGCTGCGGAAAGAGAGGGATAAGGCCCAAAAATACCTGGATATCGCAGGCGTGATGATCGTTATTTTAGATCCAACGGGCAAGGTAACTCTGATCAATAAAAAAGGCTGCGAGATTTTAGGCTATCCGGAGCCTGAGATCATCGGAAAGAACTGGTTCGAGACCTACTTACCGGCACAAATTAAGGATGAAGCGCAGCTTGTTTTCAAAAAGTCTGTGGTTGGAGAAATCGAGCCTGTTGAATACTATGAAAATCCGGTTTTAACTCAACGCGGGGAGGAAAGAATTATCGCCTGGCACAATATTCCCTTGAAGAATGAAGCAGGCAATATCATTGGTATCCTTAGCTCAGGGGAAGACATCACTGAGCGCAAACGCGCAGAGGAAGAGCTAAAAAACTCGGAAGAAATCTTCAAGATAACGTTCGAATATGCGCCGGATGCCATATATTTGACTGACCTGAAAGGAAATTTTATTGATGGCAATAAGATGGCTGAGAAGCTGACCGGGTATAAGAGGGAGGAATTAATTGGAAAGAGTTTCCTGAAACTGAAGTTGCTTCCATTGGATCAAGTTCCAAAAGCCGCCTCGCTTTTGGCCAAAAATGTCATGAGAAAACCTACTGGACCGGATGAATTTGTTTTGAAAAGAAAAGCCGGCAGTGAGGTTTGGGTTGAAATAAGAACATATCCTATTAAAATAAGAGGAAAAACTCTGGTGTTAGGAATTGCCAGAGACATCACCGAACGCAAGCGGGCAGAGAATGAATTAAAACAAACATCAAATAAATTAAGACAAGCCTTAGGAAGCATTGTTAAGGTTGTTGCATTAACAGTTGAACAGAGGGATCCATACACGGCAGGCCATCAAAATCGAGTGGCTAATCTTGCTCGTGCTATCGCAATTGAGATGGCCCTTTCAGAAGATCATATCGAGGGTGTCTACACGGCTGGAATTATTCATGATATAGGAAAGATATCTGTCCCCACTGAAATTCTAAGCAAGCCCAGCAAGCTGAGTGAGATCGAATTCTCTCTCATTAAAGAGCACGCCAAAATTGGATATGAAATATTGAAAGAAATTGAATTTCCATGGCCGATCGCTCAAATCGTTTATCAGCATCATGAAAGGATAAATGGTTCAGGGTACCCTCAAGGGCTCTTAGGTGAAGACATTCTCCTGGAGGCCCGAATCTTAGGCGTAGCCGACGCTGTAGAGGCAATGGCCTCTCACCGTCCATATCGGCCGGCTCACGGTTTAGAAAAGGCGTTGGAGGAGATCTCAAAAAACAGGGGTATCCTTTATGAGCCTGGG
>CAZKEW010000002.1:0-42929 GCA_964551885.1 uncultured Eubacteriales bacterium | reverse complement strand
GCCCCAAAATTTCTTCTGGGCTTGGACTATCTCTTCACCCGCTCCAGAAACCTGGAGGTGGGGTGTCGGGCGCTTCCCCTGAAATTTCTTCAGGGTACGAGCATAAGCTCTAGTCTCTGCACCTTCCCTGACCATTTTGATCCGGCCAGGGCTTGGCTCAGGGTTACCATTTTCCGCCTGATGCAGAAGGCAGGCTTCCCTGAATTCACCCGATTTTTCAGCCACGATTTCTCGTGGAAGCTGCATTTATACAGCCACCCGCTCTGCCGATTGAGCTACCGAGGAGCAGGCGCCCATAATTTAGCATGAATCGAGTTGAATTTCAATCGGTTGGCGCATGAGATCGCCACGCTTCGCTCGCGATGACAATTAAAACCGGTAGCTGGCTTGCTTGGCCATCTTGCGGTAGTCGTCCCCCCACATCTCGACGATCTTGCACATCTCATAGAGCCTGGACCTAAGCCGCACGCCGATCCGGTCCACAAGCGTATCTCCGCTTTTCTTGTAGAAGGAGTCGCGGGTGTCTTCTTCCTCTTCGGTGTCCAAGTAGTTTGACGTAAAGAGGGTCAATTTCTTCTGGTTGTAGCGCTGATTGATGATATAGAAAACGGTCTCTTCGACCCAGGCCGTCGTCCGTTTGGCTCCAAGCTCATCGAGCACAAGGACCTCATGCTCAAACACAGGGGCGAGGACATCGGATTCCGTGAGATTCGAATCAGGAGTGAAGGTGCTCTGGATATCCCGGATGAGCTCCCTGAAATCGTAAAAAGAGCAGGGAACATTCTTTTTCTCGATCAATTCTTTGATGATGGCCACAGCCAGGTGCGTCTTCCCTACCCCGCAGGGCCCGATAAAAAGAAGGCCGACTTCCTGGGCCGGGTAATTTTTGACGAACTGCTTGGAGATCTTCAGGGCATCGCGGTGGGAATCGTTGTGGACTTCAAAACTTTTGAGCGAACAGTTCTGATATCTCCGGGGAATGCGGGCCTGATCCCAGAGAGCCTGGGTCTTGCGCTCATAAAAACAATCACAGCGCTTGGCGAGGGACTTTCCGTCCGTCTCCTCAAGGACCCAGCCTGTGCCTTCGCATTTGGGGCAAATTTTCTCGGCCATCAGTTCAAATAACCTCTAAGCTGCTGGAGATTATGAGACCGGGCGAGCTTCCTCATGGCTTTCTGCTCAATCTGCCGGATTCGCTCCCTCGTCAAATTCAGCCTCTTCCCTATCTCTTGAAGGGTCTGCGGCCGGTCATCATCCAGCCCGAACCTTAATTTTAGCACAAGAGCCGCTTTCTCATCCAGCTCCCCTAAAATATCCCTGATCTGATGCTGGATGGAGGACTTGACGATCTGGTATTCGACCGAAGGCGAAGCATTGTCTTCAATCTTTCCCTCGACCTCAAGCTCGCTGTCCGTCAGCCTGTCACTGAGAGAGACATCCTTCTCGGCCAAGATTTGCAGGTCCTCGACATCCTCTTCGCTGATCCCCATGCTCCGGGCGGTCTCCTCCCTCGTCGGCTCTCTGCCGAGTTCTGCCTTGAGCTGGGAGACTTTCCTCTTCATCTGCGAGATCTGGTCGGACATCTTCTGCGGAAGGTTGTAGATGCGGGCGGACTGGGTCAGGGCATGGATGACCGCCTGCCTGATCCACCAGACGGCATAAGAGATGAACCTGACATTGCGGTTGGGGTCGTACCGTTTGGCAGCCTCGATCAAACCCAGGTTACCCTCGTTGATGAGGTCAAGCATGGTCAGGCCCATCCCCCGGTACTTTTTGACATATGAGACGACAAATCGGAGGTTTGCTTCGACAAACTTTTTGATGGCGTTCTTGTCTCCCTGCTGAATCAGCCGGCCAAGCTCCTTTTCTTCTTCTTCTGAATACATAGGGAATTTGGAGATCTGGTTGAGATAGATCTTTAGATTTTTCGAATCGAGGAAATCCTCGTCGTACATTCGCCTATTCTTGGGCGTCCCCGAGCTTCACAATCTTTGTCTGGCTCACCCTCACCAAACTTTTCTTGCGGGATTCGAATTCATCCTCTTTGCCCCTGAAAAATTCCTTTTTGACAAACTCCAAAAGCTCGTTGACCTCGGTCTCCATGCGCTGCATCCTCTGCCGCATGTTCAGGATGACCTCGACTCCGGCCAGGTTCACGCCGAGGTCCCGGATGAAGTTGAGGATGAGCTCGAGCTGGCGCAAGTCCTCATCGGAATAGAGCCGCGTATTTCCCTGGCTGCGGGAGGGCTTGAGCAGCCCCTCTCTCTCATAAAGCCGCAATGTCTGGGGGTGGAGATTGTACATCTGGGAGACGACGCTTATATGATAAACATTTTTTGGGCTGCTTTTTTGCTCCTTTTTTCTTCTCATGTCAGTGTGTCCCCATTTTATCTCTCGGGTTTTCGCCCGAAAGCTTTTCTAATTCTTTCATCAACTCCCTGATCCGCTGGTCCCCAAACGGAGGAGGAACGATCGAGACCTCGACGAACTGGTCGCCGCGCGTCCTCCGCCCCGGAACCGGTGCTCCCATCTCCTTCAGCCTGAATTTTTGGCCTGATTTAGTGCCGGGAGGAATTTTGATCGTCGTCTTGCCGTAGAGCGTCGGGACTTCGATCTTGGCTCCCAATGTCGCTTCAGGCACAGTGATGGGAAGCTTCAGGTAAACATTGGCGCCCTCGCGCCGGAAGAGCGAATGAGGCGCGACTTCGATCGAGATGAAAAGGTCTCCCGGAGGGCCTCCGTTCCTGCCGACATTCCCTTTTCCGGGAACACGGACTTTGGATCCTGTATCGACTCCGGCAGGGATCTTGACGTTAATCAGTTCTGTTTTCTGAACCAAGCCCTGGCCGCGGCAATTCTGGCACGCTTCGCCTCGAGTCACCCCCGTGCCCTGGCATGCCGGGCATGTTGTGGCAAATTTCATAAAGCCTCGCTGCATTTGAGTGCGGCCGCTTCCTCCGCAGCTGGGACAGAGACGCTGGCCGGAGGCTTGGCTGTGACCGCGGCCCTGGCATTGGGGGCAAGCCACCATCCGCGTCAGCTGGATGCGGGTTTGAAGGCCGTTGATCGCGTCCTCAAACCCAATCCTCATGGAGTAATGGAGGTCCTCGCCGCGCTCAGGACCCGCCGCAGTCGCACGGGAGGCCCCTCCGAAGATGCTCTCGAAGAAGTCGGAAAAGGAAGAAGTCCCGTAATCAGAAAAATCGAACCCTTCAAACCCGGAGCTGTAAGTCCTCTGTCCGCCTCCCGGAGGCTGCTCGCCAACAAAACCGAACTGGTCGTACTGGCTTCTTTTTTTCGGGTCGCTGAGGACGGAATAGGCCTCCTGAATCTCCTTGAACCTGGCTTCGCTGGTTTTGTCACCCGGGTTGAGGTCGGGATGATATTTACGGGCGAGCTTCCGGTAGGCCTTCTTGATTTCCGCAGCGGAGGCCTTTCTCTCGACTCCTAAGATCTTGTAATAGTCTTTATTCATCCTTCATCCCGCCTTTGCTCTCAAGGCAAAAATGACGCGGCTTTCGGATGAAGCTTATTTCTTCTTGTCGTCGTCCACGACTTCGGCGTCTATGACTTCCTCTTCTCCGCCTCCTTGAGCGGATGACTGTCCTCCGCTCTGATAATCCTGCTGCTGGTAACCCTGCTGTTGTCCCGAGGATGACTGCTGCTGACCGGCCTGCTGGTACATCATCTCAGTCAGCTTATGAGAAGCGCGGGAAAGCGACTCCATGGCGCTTCGGATCCGGCCGAGGTCTTCGCTTTCCATGGCTTTCTTGGTGTTCTCGATTTCCGACCTGATACTGCTTGCCTCTGCCTCGGGAATCCGGTCCTTATTCTCTCGGAGCAACTTTTCAAGGCTATAGACCAACTGGTCGGCCTGGTTTTTCGCTTCCACGACTTCCCTTCTTTTCTTATCTTCTTCAGAATGGGACTCGGCATCCTTGACCATCTTCTCGATCTCTCTCTCGTCGAGGCCGCTATGGCCGGTGATGGTGATGGCCTGCTGCTTTCCTGTTCCCAAGTCTTTAGCCGAGACGTGGAGAATTCCGTTGGCGTCGATGTCGAAAGTCACCTCGACTTTGGGCACGCCGCGCGGTGCGGGCGGAATCCCGTCCAAGTGGAACCTGCCCAGAGTCCGGTTATAAGTAGCCATCTCTCGCTCGCCCTGGAGGACATGGATCTCGACGCTGGGCTGGTTGTCAGAGGCCGTAGAGAAGATTTCAGTCTTTTTAGTAGGGATGGTCGTGTTCCTCGCGATCATCTTGGTGAAGACGCCGCCAAGAGTCTCGATACCTAAGGTCAGGGGCGTGACATCGAGAAGCAGAACATCTTTGACATCTCCGGCCAAAACAGCGCCCTGGACGGCCGCGCCCACCGCCACAACCTCATCGGGGTTGACGCCCTTATGGGGCTCTTTATCGAACAAGTTCCTGACCAGGTCTTGAACCCGGGGCATCCTGGTTTGACCGCCGACAAGGATGACTTCGTCGATATCCCCCGGTTTCAAGTTGGCATCGGCCAAGGCCTGTTTGCAGGGGTTGACTGACCTCTGGATGAGATCCTCGACGAGCTGTTCTAACTTGGCCCGGGTCATTTTCATCAACAGGTGCTTGGGCCCAGAAGCATCGGCGGTAATGAAGGGGAGGTTGATCTCTGTCTCCATAGTTGTCGAAAGCTCAATCTTCGCCTTTTCGGCTGCTTCTTTGAGCCTTTGGATGGCCATTTTATCCTTGGTCAGGTCAATGCCTGATTCCTTCTTGAATTCGGCTACGATCCAGTCCTGCACAATTTGATCGATATCATCACCGCCGAGATGAGTGTCGCCGTTGGTGGCTTTGACTTCGACAATGCCCTCGCCGACTTCCAGGATGGAGATATCAAAGGTGCCCCCGCCAAAGTCATAAACGGCGATGGTCTCATCCTTTTTCTTGTCCATCCCGTAAGCCAGGGCAGCCGCCGTCGGCTCGTTAATGATCCTGACCACATCCAGGCCGGCGATTTTCCCGGCATCCTTGGTCGCTTTGCGCTGGCTGTCGTTGAAGTAAGCCGGCACTGTGATCACCGCTTTCTCGACCTTCTCACCCAAATAATCTTCCGCCGCTTTTTTCAGTTTCTGAAGGATTATGGCGGAGATTTCCGGCGGAGCATATTGTTTTCCCAGGGCCTCAACCCTCACGTCTCCGTTAGACACCTGCCCGACCTTGAAAGGAACCTGCTTGATTTCCTGGGTTACCTCGTTGTACCGGCGGCCCATAAATCGTTTTATCGAATAAATCGTGTTTTCGGGGTTTGTAACCCGCTGTCTCTTGGCGACCTGTCCGACGAGCCTCTCACCTTTAGGAGTAAAGGCTACAACAGAAGGTGTGGTGCGGCCTCCTTCCTCGTTCGGGATAACGGTCACTTTGTCGCCTTCCATAATGGCAACAACCGAATTGGTTGTGCCGAGATCAATGCCTATGATTTTCGCCATTTGAACCTCCTTGTTTAGTCAAATACTAATATAAAACTTGAGTATGATTTTGTCAAGTATATTTTATAAATAATTTTAAAATTGCCTATTTATTGGGATTTAAGGCCTTTATAATCAGAAAACGAGCCCTTTAATGCCGTCTGCGAGAGACCAGTACAAAGCCTTGGCCTCCTCTTTGTTAGCCAATTTTACATCTAAGGCGGTGAACGGCTTTTTACGCAGCTCAAACCCCAAATTTTTCAGAGGGGCCCAAAAATACCAGCCAAAGAGATGTCCGATATTGCCCATCCTGGAAATGAACTTCTTCAGCTCAGGCCGGATATAAATGTAAATTCCTTCGCTTAAATACAGGGCAAAAGCTGAAGGCATGTCTTTGAGCTCCAGGGCGTCGAGCTCGAATGTATTTCCTTGTTCGGCCTCTCCGGGTTTGATCTTTTTCCTTTTGGGCGCGAATAAAGCGCTCTTCTTGACGAGCGTCAAAGTCCTAAGCAAAGGTTGATCTCCCCAAGAATGAACGCCTTGTATCTTCCATTCTTGAAGAACCATACCCCTTGACTTCAGGGCGATGCTCTTTTCTTTAAGGTCAAAGATAAAATACAGAGCCGGCGACTTAGCCAGAGCCAGCTCCTCCTTAAGCAGCAGGTTTTGCTTCTGCAGTGACGGCTTCTCTTCGGCAAACCCGGAAGCAAAAACAAGAAAGACGATAAAGAGCGATAAAATTATCTTAATCCGCATGCTTAAAAAATGTATATCTTTGCCCCGATAGTCACAGCCTGGTAGACCGCCTTCAGGTCATCGTCTCCGACCCTGATACACCCATGCGTGACGCTCCTGCCGAGGAGCCGGGTATAAAGCGTCCCATGAATGAAGTAGCCGCTCCCAAACCACAGGGCATAATCGCCCAATACGCCCGGCTCTAATCGTTCTTCCTGGTTTTTTGGCACTTCTTTGCCCTCTTCGATAAAAGCCCAATCCGGCTTTACCCAGGTGGGGTCGGTGATCTTCGATTTGACGTAGAATTCGCCCCGCGGCGTGTCAAAAACCCATTTCCGCTTGCCTCCGGGTTCTTCGAGGATGCTGCCGCTGCCGCAGGAAACAACGGTCTTGCGGAGCGTTTCGTTCCCCTTTTTAAGATAGAGAATGTTTTGGGCTGAATCGACTACAATATAGACTGCTTTGGGCGGAAGCGCTTGAATTTTTTTGCGCAAGGATGAGTTTTCCGCTTCGAGGCGGGCGACGCTTGTCCCTTCGGCCGGTTTTTCCTCGGGAGGAGATTTTTCCGCCGCTCGTCTCGGCCAAGCAACGATATAGGCTATGATTTCGACAAGGATGAAAAGAGCTAGAAGCCCGAGCAAAGAAACAAGCAAAATCTTTTTCTTCTTCATATTCTCAGGTTGATTTTCTAAAGGAAGCGAGCAGGCGATCAGCGCTCTCCAGGGATCCGACAATGGTCACAGGAGTCCCTAAAGCCACCTCGGGAAAAATCTGGTCCATCACCTTGTCCTCGACACCGATGCAGCCGTTGGTGATGCTGTCATTGCCTCCTCCGTGGATTTCGATCATTCCGCCGATTCCCGCTCTGGGAGGGATTAGACCTTTTCTCTTGGCCTGAGAAAAGCGGGTCTTGTCTTCTTCGTTCGGATAATCAATGAGGAGCGCTTTATAGTAGCGGCTATTCGCTAATTTCTTTACTACCCTATACTTCCCTTCAGGAGTGGCTTCATCGCCCGCATAGAGCTTGTCTGACAAGCCGTATTTTCCCAACCCAATCTCATAGACGGCCACCATTTTCCCTTTTTTATATAAGGATAAAGTCCGCTCTAGCTTATTCACGAGAAGCACTGTCGTCCCTTTTCTTCGCGATTCAGCGATCGTCTCGTCGGCCCATTTCCGCCACTTCTCCAGCTGGGATTCATCGGCATAGCGAGCGAGAATAGAAAAGAGGGCTTCTTCCGCTCTTGCGACATGGAAGTCGATCATTTTTATTTTATCGCCGAGGTCATTATATTTTTCTTGGCGAAAAAAAATCTCTGCTTCTTTAGAAACGACCTCGGCCTGGGAAAGGTTTCGCCTGATAAGGTCATTTTCATTCATCGTCAGGGTCAGCTTCTTGAGCTTCCCGATCCTCTCTTCAAGAAGCCCAAGCCGGTCGGAAAGGTTTCTCGATTTTGATTCTTTCTCTTCTTGAACCCTTTTAAGTATGGCATCACCCTCGGCCAAAACAACCAAATAGCTCGCCTTGACTTCTTCATAGTCGCGGAACCAGCGGACTTTAGCCTTTTCCTTGATCAGCCTGTCTTTGGCGAGCCCGAGGGATTGAAGATATCTGGCGTAGTCCTCCGCAGCATAGACAGGAGCACCGGCCCTCCAGAGATCGTTTTCTTGCGTCTTGGCTTGTTCGACCTCCGGAGGGACCGGCGGTGTCTTGCAGGCGGTAAAGACTAAGAATAACGAAGATAGAATAAAGGTGAAGGAAACCGAGTTCAACCTAAGAATAATTCCTCAGAGCAGAGTTATTTCTTCCCCGTCACCTTTTCGATCGCTGCCTTGATCTGGTCGGAAATGGCAACTGCCTTTTCCTTTATTGTGCCTGCGGTGCTGGAGGCCCCAAAATAATCTTCTTGGTCAATAGCCGCCTGAATCTGGGGGAAAGAATCTTCCAGCCCTTTGAGGTCAGCCTTCATGGCTTCGATATCGGCTTTTGTTGCTTTTCCCTTGGGAGCTTTTTCCAGAAGGGCTTTGGCTTCCGTGATTGCCGCCTGGGCCTCTTGCTGAGCGGTCAGAGCAGCATTCTTAGCAGCCTCTTTTTTCGCCGGGATGGTGGCCTTCAGGGCATCGGCATCAGCCTTTACCTTGGCCAGCATTTCTTTGGCCGTCCCGAATTTCTTGAAGAACTTTTTGCCCTGCGTGTTGACCTCATCCATCGCTGCGGTCAGGTCATCATTCAGCTTCTTCAGCTCATCGGCTGCGTAGACACTCGCACCTTCTTTTGCTGCCGCCTCCACAGCCGCATTCGTGTCATTGATTTCCTGCGTGGGCTGCTTGGCGCAGCTTGTAAAGAGAGACATCACAAAGAAGCCCAACGCCAAAACTTTGATAACATTCTTCATTTAAATAACCTCCTTTCAATAAGTACTATTTTCTGTCTAGTCTGCTTTCCTTGGTTTCCCTTTCTTCTTATTCTCACCTCCTTTTTTCCGACCACACGCACTCATTCTGGTAAAATACTTTTTATCTGAGTCTCAGGAAAATCTCAGGCAATCTCAACTAAGGCGGGACTGTTTCGTCACTCCAGGCCGTCATCGTTGACGCGCTCATTAAAATCTTTCCTCCGCCTCCACGTACCCCGAAATTCACATCTTCAATATGGTAAAATCTATATCACAGCAACTCTTAAAAGTCAATAGCCAGAGGGCCTTAGAGAGGGGCGCTGCTTTTTTAGCGTCAGCAGAGCGAAGGGTGAGCGTTCGGCCGCTATTCGTCGGGGTCGATGATGAACTTCTCTTTCATCATCATTTTAACCTCATCCCTGGCTCTCCGGATAGTCGCTTCGGCCATTTTGAACCTCTCGTCGGCCGGGATCTTCTTTCTGGCAACGCCCTGTTCGATGCCTTTTGTCCCGACGGCAACCGCTTCTCTCGGGAAGACTTCCCACTGGTCCATGTTGGGGATGATGTATTCTTCGCTCAGGCCCTTATCCTCCGCGATCTTGGCCAGCTCTTTGGCAGCTTCGATGCACATTTCATCGGTGATGGAAATAGCCCTGATATCCAGTGCCCCTCTGAAAATGCCGGGAAATCCCAGGGAGTTGTTGACCTGATTGGCAAAATCGGAGCGGCCGGTGGCGACAACCCGGGCTCCCGCCTCCTTGGCTTCCCAGGGCCAAATCTCTGGGACAGGGTTGGCCTCGGCGAAGACGATAGAATCCTTGGCCATGCTCGCGACCCACTCTTTCTTGATAACCCCCGGTCCCGGCTTTGAAGCTGAGATGAGCACATCAGCGCCTCTCATGGCCTCGGGGATGTCACCCTTAAGGCCTTCGGAGTTGGTGGTCAGGCACAGATGCCATTTTTCCTTGTATTTCGTCTGCAGGGTTTCCCGGTCTCCCCTGTCTTTGTGCAGGATCCCTCGAGAATCAACGGCAACGATATTTCCCGCCGTCACACCTGCCGTGATGAGCAGCCGGGCAATGGCGATATTCGCCGCGCCGGCGCCGACAAGAGCCACCCTGATATCCGACATCTTCTTGTCGACGATCTTGACGGCGTTGTAAAGGCCGGCCAGGGTCACGCAGGCTGTCCCCTGCTGGTCATCATGCCAAACCGGGATCTCGCATTCCTTTCTTAATGTATCAAGGATATGAAAGCATTTGGGATGAGCGATATCCTCGAGATTGATCCCGCCAAACGTCGGCTGGATCCATTTGACGGCCTGAATGATCTGCTCCGCATCCTTGGTATTCAAGCAGATCGGGAAGGCGTCCACTCCGCCCAGATATTTGTAGAGGAGGGCTTTTCCCTCCATGACAGGAAGACCGGCCTCAGGGCCGATATCCCCCAGGCCTAAAACCCTTGAGCCGTCAGAGACCACGGCGACAAAATTCCATTTGTTGGTCATCTCATAAGCTTTTTCCCTGTCTTTTTGGATTTCTCGGCAGGGCGCAGCCACGCCGGGCGTGTACCAGATGGCGAAATCATTGAAATCTCTGATCCGGCACTTGGGGGTGACCTCGATTTTCCCGCGGTAAAATGGATGAAGCCGCATAGCATCCTTGGAGGGTTGTTCAGCCTTGGCCAACAACTCTTCCACTGTAACTTTCATTTTCAGTTACCTCCTTTATTTTATAAAGTGTAATTATATTTTATTTTGGGGCAAAGTCAACTTGGAGGGAGAACAGGGTAGCATCCCAAATTCCTTGATGAGCACGGGTGGCACGGCGATAGTCCCCGCCCGCCCGCAGCGAACAAACCGCGGAGACACTATCAAAGACTTTGATTTTACGGTATTAATTCCCCCTACCCCCCTTGAGCAATCAAGGGGGGCCTCAAAGTCGGTTAGTGTCTCCGGAAAGGTCGGACGGGGACGCACCGTGACAGGACCCGTGCTCAAAAAGATTTCTCTGACTATCACGGAAAATAGGATGCTTCCGGGGAACAGCTTCGCTTTCCCCCTTCCATCGGTCGCTTCGCTCCCCGCCTCCCCTTCTCGGGCGGGGCATGGACCCACGCCCTACGACCAAGGGGTCATACCCCCTTGGATCTCCCGACGATCGGTTCCCCGCAGCAAGCCGCGGGCATATACGCCGATCGTCAAATGCTTAATGGGGACGGCTCTCCCGGAGAACCGTCCCCTGAAAGTAGGGGCACGAATTCATACTTGTTGTTCTTTTTTCCGATCTTTCCGAAATAGTAATGAGGGTCATGGACAAAAGCCAAAACCCAGTCTTCCTCTATGGCCTGTTCGTAGAATTTCTTCTTGCTTTCCAGAGTCTCCAGCGGAAAGAGGTCGTAGCTCATGATGTAAGAGAGGCTGATGTGCGCTGAAGTCGGCACCAAGTCTCCCAGATAGAAGAGCATCTTCCCTTGGGAAGAGACTTTGACGCTCTGGTGGCAAAGGGTATGGCCTGGCGAAAGGACGGCCTCGACTCCCTCTGTGACCTGGCTATCTCCATCAACAAGGTTGACGAGGCCGTAATCCTCTAACGGCAAAAAATTCTCCCTAAGATAGCTGGATTTTTCTCTTTCGTTGGGCTGCTTGGCCCATTCCCACTCGCCCTTCTGGATGATATAGCGGGCGCGGGGAAATGTAGGGACGACCTCACCGTTTTCATTCCTGAAGGTATTGCCTCCGCAATGGTCGAAATGAAGATGCGTATTGATGACGAAGTCGATATCGTTGGGGCAAAAACCTAAGCGGGAAAGAGAAGACAGAAGACCAGGATCCTTCTCGACGCAGTAAATCCCTCGAAACTTCTGGTTGAGTTTCGTCCCGATGCCCGTCTCCACGAGAACGAGCGTCTGGGGAGTCTTGATCAAGATGGAGTTGAGGGCGAGCTTAATCCTGTTCTTTGCGTCCGCCGGACACTTCTTTTCCCAGAGAGTCTTGGGCACGACGCCGAACATGGCCCCGCCGTCGAGGTAAAAATACCCATCGGTGAGGCCATAGATATCAAAATCCCCCAGCCGGAATTTATCGATAATCATCCCAGGAGCTTAGTTAAATCATAAATCATGTCCGGCCGCGCGTACTCGGCAACCTCGATCTTTGAGGTGTCCATGCGGATGGCGTCTTCCGGACAGGCTTCCACACAGAAACCGCAGAAACAGCAGCGGCTCAGGTCGATGGTGAACGTGGCGGGCACCTTCTGAATTTCGGGGTCGGGATCCTCGGAAGCCTCGACATGAATGCATTCGGACGGGCAAACAGTCACACAGAGCATGCAGGAGACGCAGCGCGGTTTGCCGTCTTCTCTCTTCATAAGCCTGTGAAGGCTCCGGTGCCGCCGCGCGATTTCTTTCTTCTGTTCGGGGTACTGGATGGTCACGGCTCCTTTTCTCTTCGTCTTGATGCCGAGAACTTTGAGGATATGATAGACCATATTGACGCAGAAATGGCGGGCCGTGATGAAACCGCCTTTGATGATCTCGATAAAATAGCCCAACGCGTCTATCATTCGAGAATTCCTATCACGATGCCGGTCCCGACAATATTGAGCAGGCTCAACGGGATGAGGACTTTCCATCCCAGATTCATCAGCTGGTCATACCGGTAGCGGGGGTAGGTCCAGCGGATGAGAATTTGGAGCCAGCAGAAAAAGATGACTTTCACGTTAAAAGCGAGAACCTGGAACAAGACCACGATTCCATGAGGAAGGAGCCATGTGCCGCCCCAGGGGAAGTGGAACCCGTCAGCAGCCATCCAGGGGACTTGCCAGCCGCCGAAAAAAAGAGTCGTCGCGAGGCAGGAGACGATGATGATCTCCATAAAATCCGTCATCATGAAAAGGCCCCATTTGAGGCCGCCGTACTCGGTAAAGAAGCCGATGATCTCCGACTCTCCTTCCGGCAGGTCGAAGGGAACTCTTTTTGTCTCGGCCAGGGCGGCAAAGAAGAAGACGATAAACCCCAAGGGCTGGAGCAGCACGCCCCATTGAGGCAGCCAGCCGAAGAGATTCTGGCCCTGGAAGTAGACGATCTCCTGAAGCCGCAGCGAAGGATAGACCATGATCAACCCGATAAGCGAGAGACCTAAAGCTACTTCATAAGAGATGAGCTGGGCGGCTCCTCTGATGCCCCCGAGAAGAGTGAACCTGTTGCGTGAGGCCCAGCCGCTGAGGATGATGCCGTAAATTCCGAGCGAGAGCATGGCCAAGATAAACAGGAGCCCGGCATTCATGTCCAGAACCTGCAAGTTTATGCTTCTCCCGCCTATAATCAGCTTATCGCCGAATGGGATGGCGGAGACGGTGATGGCCACAAAAAAGAAGGAGAGGAAAGGCGCCAGCGTGTGGAGGAATTTATTGGCAAAAGCGGGCACGAAATCTTCCTTGAAGATCATCTTGATGGCATCGGCGAACGGCTGGAAGAGGCCGATGAGCCGGAGGCCGAAGATGTTGGCTCTGTTTGCTCCTATCCTGTCCTGGATGACCGCGCTTTCCTTCCTCTCAAGCCAGGTGAGGTAAAGAGTCAAGACGAGAAACCAGACCAGGGCGAAGACAATTTTGATCACCACAATCAAGAAATCCATCGTTCTCTACTTATTAAAAAAAGGAATTTCCTTTCCCATGTTTTGGCGGACCAATTCCGGCGAAGTGAGCTGCCAGAAATATTTATAATTGACCTTTAATTCCTTGGCCAAATCCAGGAGCGCTCTCCATTCGGGAAGGCCTTCTCCCGTGAAATCCAAGGCCGGCGAGAAAGCCTGGACTTTCCCCTGGACATTGGTCAGCGTGCCGCTCTTTTCGGCGATCAAGGGCGTCGGGATGATGATATCCACAAGAGAGTCAAGGCTGCTCTTGTGGGAAGCGAAGAGCACTTTTGTCCTGATCTTGTCAAGAGCATTCTTGAGGTCCGTTAGGCTGAACCGCTGGGTAAGAAAAAACCCGAAGATGAGGAGCAGGTCTATTTTTTCAGCCCATATGTTTAGGTCAGGCGCCGAATCAGGCAACCCGATCTCTTGCAATCCGCGCTTGTTGGGCGTCCGCTCATCGGTAAGCAGAAATTCGTCACCTTTCCCCTGCGACGGGTCGACGACGAAAATATTCTCCAAATGAAGCTCTTTCCGGAAAATTTTATCGGCCAGGAAAAGCTCCTCGTTGGAAAGCCAGGTGTTGAGGACCACCGCTATCCGGGAAAGTTTTTTCCGGAAAATCAGCCCCTTTATTTTTTCGGCCAGCATGATCAGGGTTTTTTCCCAGCTCAGCCCCATGTCCCTGCCGTCTTTTTTCATGACAAGCTTTTCCTGCCTTGCCTCATCCAGGTAGGAATAGCTGTAGCGGCCGAAATCGCAAATCCAGTGGGCGTTGACGTCCTTGTTCTGGCGGGCCCGGACGCGATAGACCCTTTGAGCCATTTTGACCCGCGGGAACCCGGGATGAGAGTCGATGATGATATTGCAGCCCCGGCTGCAGAGCGGACAGATGGACTCCTTCTTCTCCAGGAACCAAGCTCGCGTCTTGAACCGGAAATCCGCGTCGGTAATGGCGCCGACCGGGCAGAGCTCGGCCAGGTTGCCGCTGTAATTGTTTTCGATCAAGTCCGAGTCATAAATGCTGATTTCGGAATGAATGCCGCGGTTGAGGACGCCGGCGTCTTCCGTCTTGGTGATTTCGTTTAAAAACCGGACGCAGCGCGTGCAGAGGATGCACCTCTCCCGGTCGAGGATCAAATTCTTGCTGATCGTGATCTTCTTTTCCCTTTTCTCCTTGGGCTCCTTGAACTGGCTTTCAAACAGCCCGTATTCTTCAAAATAATCCTGGAGCTTGCACTCTCCGGCCTTGTCGCATATGGGGCAATCCAAAGGATGTTCGGCCAGCAAGAATTCCAGGACTCCTCGCCTCGCCTCGACCACTTGGGCGCTCTTGGTCTGAACCTTCATCCCTTCCTTGACAACCGTGGAACAGGCCAGCTCCAGGTTGGGAAGCTCTTCGACCTCGACGAGGCACATCCGGCAGCTTCCCCCGGGCACAAAGGCAGGGTGATAGCAGAAATGGGGGATATGAATACCGGCTCCTTCGGCCGCACGCAGCACGGTCAACCCGTCGCCGACTTCGAGGGCCTGGTCATCAATAAAAATCTTGGCCATTTCTTTAGCGTCTCCCTCGTTTAGCGGGGAAGATATCCCTCCAGTTCTCCTCTGAATTTTTGGCAGATCGAAAGGATGGGCAGGGCCGCCGCATCGCCGAGCGGACAGAGCGTTTTGCCCTTGATATTCGCAGCCAGGCGGATGATGGCGTCAATATCGTCCTTCTCACCTTCACCGCGCCCGATTCGCTTCACAATTTTATTGATCCAGGAGGTCCCGATCCGGCAGGGCGTGCACTGGCCGCACGACTCGTGAGAATAAAATTTGGCCACTGCCTTCAAAACCTCGAGAATCGATGTCTCCTCGTCAATGACGATAATAGCCGCTGAGCCGAGCATAGAGTCGGCGTCGACGAGAGAATCAAAATCCATCGGGAGGTCGATCTCATCGGCTTTCAAGATCGGCGCCGACATCCCGCCGGGGATAACGGCCTTGAGTTGCTTTCCTTCTTTCATACCGCCGGCGTGCTCGAAGATAATCTTTTTCAGATTCGTCCCAAGAGGCAACTCATAAATGCCCGGTTTTTTCACTATCCCGCTGACGCCGAAAATCCTTGTCCCTCCGTCTTTGGGAAGGCCTTTCTTCAAGAACCAGTCTGCGCCGTTCAAGATAATGAAAGGAACGTTGGAAAGAGTCTCGACGTTGTTGATCACGGTGGGGCTTTGGAAAAGCCCGATGGAAGCGGGAAACGGAGGCTTCAGCCGGGGATGCCCTCTCTTCCCCTCCAGGGATTCAAGAAGCGCCGTTTCTTCGCCGCAGATATATGCCCCGGCTCCCCGATGGACGACGACGTCCAGGTCGAAGTTGGCGCCGAGGATATTTTTCCCAAGATAACCTTTTTTATAAGCTTCGGCGATAGCGCTTTCGAGCCTCTGGGCAATGGCTTCGTACTCGCCCCGGATATAGATAAAAGCCGAATGAATTCCCACGGCATAGGAAGCGATGATGACTCCTTCCAGGAGAAGGTGAGGATTATGTCCCATGATGTAGCGGTCTTTGAATGTGCCCGGCTCGCCCTCATCGGCGTTGACGCAGAGATATTTGGGCTTGTCAACTTTTTGGGGAACGAAGCTCCACTTGACGCCGGCAGGAAAACCCGCTCCTCCTCTTCCCCGGAGGTTGGCCTTCTTGACTTCAGCCATGACTTCCGCAGGTTTCATTCCCAACAGGGCCTTCTCCACCGCTTTGTAACCGCCCTGCTGGAGATAGACCCCGATCTCGAAGAGACTCCCGAGGTCGAATTTCTGCGTCAAAACTTTTTCTTCCACTTTCTTAGGTCAAACTGTCCAAAATTTGATCGATTTTGCTTTTATCCAATTGGCCGTAATAATCAAAATTCACCATCATGCAGGGTGCCTGCTCACAGGCCCCCAGGCATTCGACGGCGGAGAGAGTGAACTTCTTGTCGGGGCTGGTCTCCCCTATCTCGATCCCCAATTTTTGCTTCAGATAATCGATGAGCTTCCCGGCGCCGAGCAGTGTGCAGGTCAAATTGGAGCAGACTTGAATATGGTATTTGCCGAGAGGCCGGCGTATGAACATCGTATAGAATGTGACCACCTCTCTGATTTTCATAGGCCGCAGGCCCAGAATCTGAGCCACGAATTTTTCTTCTTCAGCCGAGATGCAGCCGACTTCTCTCTGCACAAGATGGAGGACCGGAAGCAGGGCCGCCTCTTTTTTGGGATAGCGGCCGACGACCTCGTCGATCTTTTTGCGGAGTTCGCCGGAGTATTCAGGGCTCACCGGTCTAACTCTCCTCCGATCATATTCATCGACCCGAACGTCGGGATGACATCCGCCACATAGCGGCCCTTGATGAGGTGCTCCAGAGCCGCGACGATATGGAAACAAGGGGCCCTCAGATGAAGCCTGTAGGGCCGGTCTGTACCGTCAGAAACAATGTAATACCCGAGCTCACCGTTTCCTCCCTCGACTGAAAAATAGACTTCTCCTTTAGGCGGACGGATGCCGTGCCCTCTCATGAAAAACTTAAAGTGATTGATCAGCCCTTCGATCGATGTGTACGTATCCTCTTTGGGAGGAACAACGTAGCCTTTATCCGCAGACAAAATACCTTTATATTTATCTTTCTCTGAGCCTTCCAGGTTGGGCGAGAGCTCAACCTTTCCCCTGACTCTCTTTTGGCGCGACGCTTTGATGGCCTCGGCAGGCTCTACGCCTTGAGCCATGACTTCAGCAGGCGTTTTGGGCAGATGCTTCGCAGCCTGTTCGATGATGCGCAAGCTCTGGTCCATCTCCTTCATCCGGACCATGTAACGGTCAAAATTATCGCCCCTCTCGCCTAACGGCACCTCAAATTCTAACTTGTCGTAAGTGAGATAGGGCTGCGCTTTGCGGACGTCGTAATAAACGCCGGTCGAACGCAGGCACGGTCCTGTCCAGCCGTAGGCTATGGCGTTTTCGGGGGTCATGACGGCGACATCGCGGGTGCGGTTGAGGAAGATCTTGTTCTTGTCGAGCAAGCCGCGAACATCCTTCAAAACCAGCCGGGTCTCTTTGATGGCCTTTTCGAGGGCCGCGGCAAAATTGGGTTCGAGGTCTGCCCTCACTCCGCCGATCCGGATATAAGAGGTTGTCATCCTTGCTCCCGTTGTCTGCTCGATCACGTCCCAGATAAATTCACGGGCCTTCATCTTATACAGGAAAGCGGTGAAGGCGCCGCATTCCATGGCCATGGCCGCCAGGCAGGTGAGGTGGTCGGAAATCCGGGAGAGCTCGCTCATGATGACTCGGATGTAATGGGCCCGCTCCGGAACCTCGACGCCGAGCATTTTCTCGAGGGTCATCACGTAACCGAGGTTGTTGATGAGCGGCGAGACATAATTCAGCCTGTCGGTGTAAGGAAGAAGGTTAAAATAGGTCCGGTTTTCGCACTGCTTCTCAAACCCACGGTGCAAGTAACCGACTTCCACCTCGGAGTTGAGAATGCGCTCGCCGTCGAGCTCGAGCATGATGCGGATCGTGCCGTGCATCGCCGGGTGGGAAGGCCCCATGTTCAGGAGCATCGTGTCCGGCCGGGCTTCCTTCTGAATTCTTGTCGGCATGTCACTCCCTCAAGCGAATGCGCGGCTGACGTTTCCGCAAAGGATAATCTTTACGCAGAGGATTCCCTTCAAACCCATCGTACATGAAAATGCGGCGGAGGTCGGGGTGGCCTTCAAAATGCACCCCAAAAAGGTCGAATATTTCTCTCTCCAACCAGTTGGCATTCTTCCAGGCGGCTGTCAAAGAAGAGATGCGGAGGTCCTTCTCCGAAAGCCTCGCTTTGATTCTCAAACGCTTGTTTTGCGGCAAGGAAAAGAGATGATAAACCATTTCAAACCGGGGTTCTTCGCCGATATAATCGACACAGGTCAGGTCCAAGAGCATATTGTATTCGTGCGGTTTGCTGCTCAAGAATTTCACGAGGGTGAGGAGCGCCTCTTTGTCGATGGCGACGACATCATCCCCGAGCATGGTCGAGGCGTCTTTGATCTCGCCGGGGAATTTCTGCTTGAGCAGGTCTAAAATTTTCTTTTCTTCCATCGCCATTCTTGTTCTTGTCTCTGTATTTTCTCCTGCAATTTTAGAAGGCCATCGAGCACCGTTTCCGGCCGAGGCGGACAGCCTGGAATATAAACATCCACGGGAATGATCGCGTCAATCCCCTGGACGACAGCGTAATTATCGTAGATTCCCCCGCTCACAGCGCACGTGCCGAAGGCGATCACCCATTTGGGCTCGGTCATCTGGTCATAGACCGTGCGCAGCACAGGGGCTAATTTTTGGGTCACCGTCCCGACCACAAGGAGCATATCGGATTGCCGCGGCGAAAAGCGCGTCCAGCCGGCGCCGAAGCGGTCGATATCAAAATGGGCGCAGGCCGCCGACATGTATTCCATGCCGCAGCAGGCAGTGACGAAAGGGTAATGGAAAAGGGAAAATTTGCGGGCCCAGCCGAGGATATAATTGAACTGAGTCGTGATGAACTGGGCGGGCGGCAGATGTTTTTTCTTTGCTTCGGGCAGGCTTGATTTTTCTCTCATTCCCACTCGAACGCGCCCTTTTTCCAAGCGTAGATAAACCCGATGACCAGGACAAAAATATAGGCCATCATCACAATCAGGGCATTCGTTTTCATCTCTCTGAAAATGAGGGCCCACGGAAAGAAGAAGACAACTTCGATGTCAAAAAGGAGGAAGATAAAGGCGACAAGGTAGAATTTGATCGGGAAAGGGTTGATGTCTTTCTGGAGGTAAGGGCTGCCGCATTCGAAGGGCTTTTCTTTGGCCGGGTTGGACCGGGATGGGCCCAGGAATTTATTCATAAAAATCAGAAGGACGCCCAACAAACCGAAGACGAGAAAGACCAAAAAGATTTCGACCACGGCGCTCCTTCCGAATAAGGGCAGACATTTTATAAAATTGAAATGAATTTTGCAAACATTTTGACAATTTTTTATTTATCTCACATAATAACCAGTCAAAAGCCTGCGGCGACCGGCCGCATCGCCATTTTCTGAGGCCGACGAGAGGTGAATAAGCAGCATTCCAAGGTTTTCTCTGGAATTCTCATCTTCGTTTCTTTTCTCGGTTGCCAGAAGAAAGCCAAGCCGGAAAATTTTATCCTGATCACGCTCGACACCCAGCGCGCGGATTATGTCAGCGCTTACAATCCTTCAAACGCTTCCACTCCCAATATCGATTTATTGGCCCGGGAAGGAATCATATTCAAGAATGCTTATAGCTTGATTCCGATTACCCTGCCTTCGCACGCCAGCCTCTTCTTTTCCGAACCGCCCCATGAAATCAAAAACTATAACAACGGCCAGGCGATCGGGGCAAAAAGGACAAGGCCTTCGTTTGTCAATCTCTTCCGGAAGAAAGGCTTCGCCACGGCAGCTTTTGTTTCTCTGGGCGTCGTCGGATCTCAATTTGGGTTAGGCCAAGGCTTTGAACTTTACGAAGACAGCTTTCCCGGCGACCGCTGGTATCTTACGGCCGGCGAAGTCAACGAGAAAGTCTTCCCCTGGCTGGAAAAGAATAAAGACCGCCCGTTCTTCCTGTGGGTTCATTATTCCGACCCCCATGACCCCTACGCCCCTCCCTATGTCCCCTTAGATTTCAAGCTCTACTTGAATAACCGGTTGGTGTTCGAAACCAGCCTGCAAAAATACACGCTCAACCAGGCCACGCTTGACCTCCAGCCGGGAAAAAACGAGCTCAGGATAGAGTTCAAGAACGAGTTTGATCAGAGTCAGGATCACTATATCGGCCGGCTGGACAAACTGGATTTTTTTCCTGCCCCTGATCAAAAGGAACTGAGAGCAGATTTTACCCGCGGCTGGTTTGTCCGCCATTCCGACAACGTTTATTTCCTTTCCGGAGAGAGCCTCATCAATATATACAACGATGCCGGTCTAAGACAGATCCAGCTCACCTTCCGGGGCAGGCCTCTTCTCTCTGAGCAGGCCAACCAGATATGCTACCGGAGAGAAGTCGAGTATATGGACGGGGAGATCGGCAAGCTCTGGAATAAACTCCGCGAACTCCAGCTTTTTGACAGGACAGCCGTACTTCTTGCCGGAGACCATGGCGAAGGCCTGGGCGAATATCACACTGATTACGGCGATCCCCACATCGGCCATATCCATTATATATATGATATCTACATGAAAGTTCCTTTGATCATCAGAGATCCCTCCTCAGGCAAAAAGGGAGTCGTCCGGGAAGAATTCGTCAGCCTGCTTGACGTCGCTCCAACAATAACAAGAATGATGGGGCTGAAACCATTTTCCTACTTCCAAGGAAGAAATCTCCTCCGCCTCAAGGAGAAGGAAAATCCGGTCATTTTTGGTGAAACCTACAAGCCCGAAGCCGCGAGAGACCGGTTTGGACTTCTCTCTTTCCCCTGGCATCTCATCTTCACGCCCGAGGATAAAAAATACGAGCTTTTTAACCTAAAAAAAGACCCTCGGGAAACGGCCGATCTTTGCCGGGGAAAAGACGTTCCCGCTGAACTTTTGCCGTTCAAGCATAAACTCGAAGCCTATGCCCGGGAAGCTTTGAGCGGGAAAGAAGAAGTGAAGATCGACGAAAAAACCCAGGAGATGCTCAGGGCTCTTGGCTATATCCGGTAGGCGTCCATCCAATTATTCATTCAGGGCATGAAGCGCCAGCCCTTTGGCCTTCAACGCCGCTTCCATCACGGATTCAGAAAGGGTGGGATGGACATGAATGGTCGAGAAAACATCCTTGAGGGTCAGTCTTTTATGGATGGCCAGCGTGATTTCGGCAACGAGCTCGCTGGCATGCGGAGCCAGGATATGCGCGCCGATGACCTTGTCATCCAACGACGCGATGACCTTCACTATTCCCTCCGGGCTTTCCAAAGTCACAGCCCGTCCGTTTGCCTGCAGAGAAAAGAGGCCGATCTGAGTTTGAATTTCCTGCGCCTTAGCTTCTTCCTCCGTCAATCCCACTGAAGCAAATTCGGGTTCCGTGAAAACGGCCATGGGCAAAGCTTGATAATCCATCTCGGTCCGAAGCCCTGCTGCATTTTCAGCCGCGATGACACCTTCATGCTCAGCTTTGTGGGCCAGGAGCTTTCCTCCGATGAGGTCACCGATGGCATACACTCCTGGGATTTGTGTCTCCAGGCGTGAGTTGACCTGGACAAACCCGGCGCGGCCAAGCATGTTTCCAAAGTCCTTCACGAGAATCTCCGAGTTTGGCTTTCTGCCGGCAGCCAGAAGAACTTTCTCAGCAGCGTATTCAAAGGCCGACTTGGTTTTGAGGCACGTGCCTTTGAGGTGAACTTGCCCCTGCTCGAGCGAAGACTCCTCTATGCGCATCTCTGTGAAAATTTTGAGCCCCTGCTTCTTGAGAATCCTCTCCAGCCGCACAGCCATCTGCTTATCCATCCCCGGAAGAATCGTCGGCATGATCTCGAGGACGGTCACTTCTGTTCCTATTCGCGAAAAAATTGTTCCGATCTCGAGACCGATCGCTCCAGCACCGACAACGATCATCGTCTTGGGAATATCCTCGAGATCCAAGGCTTCAAGGTGAGTGATGACCTCTCTGGCGTTGGGTTTCAAAAAAGGAAGCTCGGAGGAACGGCTTCCCATGGCCAGGATGATTTTCTCCGCCTCAAAGGCTTTTTCTCCCTGGGCGCCCTGGAAAACGACTTCTCTGTTTCCTTTAAGCATTCCTTTTCCCTTGAGGACTTCCACGCCGTTTCGCTGGAGGAGGAATTCCACTCCTTTGACCAGCCTGTCCACCACGCTAATCTTTTCATCTTGAACCCGCTTCCAGTTCAGGTGAGCGCTCTCCGGAATTCCCTCGATCCTAGGATTTCGCTTCAATTCGCTGAACTTTTGCGTTTGATAAAGGAGAAACTTCGTGGGTATGCAGCCGTAATTCATGCATGTCCCGCCGATCCGGTCCTCCTCGATGAGCGTAACCTTCTTCCTGAGCTGGGCTGCTCTCAAGGCAGCTACATAACCGCCAATGCCTCCGCCAATGATGACGAGGTCGCGTCTCTCCGCCATGGCTCCTCCTCCACTAAGAAGACATTGCCCTCTCGATGAGTGATGGCATCATAACGATTCTTTCTTTCATCTTATTGACCGGCAGTCATTATAAATTCTTTTTCCTGATATTTAAAGGGGACGGTTCTCTCCGAGAACCGTCCCCGATAAAGTTTCTTGACAGGGCAAATTAAAAATGGGAAATATAAGGAGATTTTTCTCAGGAGATAAGAAAACTGAAGGAAGTTCAGTGTAAGCAAAGCTCTGACCGCCCATTCTTTTTATTGCTGCTTTTTTCCCTTCTCTCACTTTCAGGTCAATTTCTTTTAGCCGAGGACTCGGGAATCCTCCAGGGCCATATCAGCGATGAAGATCAGAAACCGCTGGAGAACGTTCAGGTCACGCTGACTTCAAAGGACACCCTTTTCCGCTCTTCGATTACTTCAGACGAAAACGGGTTTTTCCAATTCAACGGGATTCCTCCAGGAGAGCTTCTTGTTGTCTTTGAGCGGGAGGGATATAAACCTTATGAACAGCCAAGCGTTGTTTTTGAGCCATCCCGGATTCTCTACCTAAAAATCAACCTCAAGCGGACAGAAAGCCCCGCCGGCACGCCGTTCAAACCGCTCTGGGTCGATCTCTCCAATTCTTCCTCACGGACAATCATCGATGAGCTTCAGATCACGGCTCTTCCCTCGGCTAATAATATCTGGTCGCTCGTGGAAAACCAGGACCTGTCGGCGACAACCAACCGGATTGATGTCGGCGGGATGCGGGCAAGCGAGCCGGCGCTCTTCAGCTCCCGCGGCAGCGTTTCCTGGACCCAGACGAGCTACCTCATCAACGGGATGGATGTCACAGACCCATATCAGACCGGAACGCCGCTTTATTATCCTGACCTTTATAGCGTGGCCTATGCCCAGCACAGCAATGGCCAGCACCCTATCCCGTATTTCTCGCCCGGAGGCTATTTTGACCTTGTTCCTAAACAGGGAACTCCGGAGTATCACGGCGCCCTCTCCGCCTTTTTCACGACCAAGGGAATGACGACGTCCAACATCACTCCGGCCCTGGAAAAGGAAGACCTCTATGAAAGTCATCGCCTGAACTCCTTCCAAAATTACAACGCCCAAGTTTCTGGGCCCATTCTGCCGGGCCGGCTCTTTTTCTTCACTTCATTCACCCGGCTCGACCTTTCGCGCGATATCGCCGAATTCGCCGAGGATGATAAAGCCTCCGTCACCTCGGCGTTAGTGAACCTGACCTACCTCTTCTCCCAAAGTTCTCTCCAGGTTTTCTGGACGGGACAGGTAGTCAAGCAGCCTTCCTACGGAGCGGCAAGGGAAGTCCCTTATTCGTCCACTCTCGACCGAAAAAGCCTTTTCAATGTCTTCCAAGTCATCTGGAGGATGAGAATCCGGTCGGATCATTTTTTCCGAGTTGGAGCGAGCTTCAGCCGCGGAAATATCCATTCCAATTTCCAGGAAGGAGAGACGGAGCCGCACGGGCTTGAAATATTCAAAAAGATCCCTTCCGGAGTCGCTGCCGCGGCAGGTCGGGATGACCGGACTGCGCTGGTCCTGCAGGGCACGGGCGAAGTCCTCTTAGGAAGCTTGCCCCGTTATCATCATCGCCTCGAATACGGGTTCTCTCTTCAGCACCGCTCGTCCTCGTCAGAAGAAAAAATCCTCGACAACTATCATCTCCATTTTTATGGAAAAAACCCGTTGGAGATTGTCCGCTTTAACACGCCCATCGAGCACAGCGAAAAGGCTTTCAATCTCCGTCTTTTCGCCCAGGACACTATTACTTTTCCAAACTTGGCCTCTCTTTCCTTCGGCCTTCACTTCGTCTCGACCCGAGGCTGGGTTCCGTCGGAAGGGTCAGCGAGCAGCCTGGTCACCTGGTCCAATCTTTCTCCCCGCCTGGCCCTCGTCCTCCCCTTCGCGTCCAAAAAAACCACCTCGCTCAGAATCTCTGCCGCCCGCTATTATTTCGAGCTCCCGCTCTGGCACTTGACCTACGGAAACCCGAATGCCCTAGCCGGGCAGGCTTATCCTTGGAGGGATGCCAACCATGATAATCAATTCCAGGAAGGCGAGGCGGGCGCGCTCTGGCGGAGGCAAGGTCCTTATTATGCGCAGATAGACCCGGACCTCAAGAGGCCTTACACCGATGAGTATGCAGTGGCCCTGACTCATATTTTCAGGAAGAATTGGTATCTCACTCTGGCAGGCTTCTATCGCGAGACGCGAAACCTCATTGAGACTTTGAACGTGGGTGTTCCCTTTTCCGCCTACGACCCTGTCGAGATCTACGATCCCGGCGACGACTACATCCCCGGAAATCATGATGACCTTTATCTCACCGTCCATAACCAGAAAAAGGGGACTTTGGGCCAGGACTTTTTCCTCTTGACCAACCCAGAAAGCGATACAAGAATATCCCGCTATCGAGGCCTCGACCTGATCCTGATCAAGAAATTCAGCCAAAGCTCGTTGTTCTTTTTTTCGGCAACCGCCACAGAAGGCATCGGGACGACAAGCCCGGGAAATACCGAATGGGAAAACGATGACGGTGTCGTGGGAGCTCTGTACGATAATCCGAATGCCTCCATCCTCACCAAGGGGAGACTGCGTTTCGACAGGGCGTACACGGCAAGGCTCGGAGCGAGTGTCGCCGTTCCCCACGGCTTCAGGCTGGCGGCCTTAGTGAAATATTACGATGGCCAGCCCTTTGCCCGGAAAATCATCGTCGCCGGCTTGAATCAGGGACCTTTCTACGTCCAGGCCTTTTCCCGCGGCGTCGCTCGGTATGAATTCAACATGACTGTGGATGTGAGGCTGGAAAAAGTTCTCAACCTGGGAAAGGCAAAAGGGAGAATCTTCCTTGATGGCTACAACATCTTCAACTGGGCCCTGGCCACGCAGGAGAACGAATGGACTGGTCCGGAGTTTACCTTGCGCTACGCCACAGAGATCGAATCGCCGCGGGTCTTCCGCTTGGGGTTTTCCTATGAATTCTAAATATTATATTAAATCGATAGGAATACTAATCTTTGGGCTGATTGCCTTGTTTCTGCCGCCGGAGCTTCCGGGCTACGAGATTTTCATCTATCGCCGTTATGAACAGAAACATCCGCTCTCAGCGGGAAAAAAGATTTTTGTGCACGGAGAGTTCTTCGGCCAGCTCCAGGCGCCTTCCACCTTTCCCAGCTATAACGACCTCACTGGCGGGGAAGACCGCTGGACCTTTGGGTTTCGCAACACCGTCTTTCTGACCCAGACGACTTCATTCAACGCCCAGCTCATTACCCATGATGACGGTGACAGGAGGACGAAATTCGACTGGCATTTCTCCCTGCACCAGGACATCAGCAAAAATTTTACCCTGATCATCGGCCATGACTCCGACCACGACTCTGAACATACGAGCTATATCAACGGAAAGCCTTACTACACGAACCGAAATTACATCGGCTTCGGCCTGCCTTTTGGCGGCAAGAATTTCCTCGTCGAGCCTTTCACCTATTTTTTCCATCACACTAACCAGAGAGCCTATCTCGACCTCTCCGGGAGCAAGCTCAAGCAGGAATACGGAGTGCGCGTCGGCGCTCTATTCGGTGAATATGTCGGTCTCAGTTTCCAGTTGATCGCGCAGTCGGATACTCTGTTTTATAAAGGACAGATGTGGCTTGCCGACCTGATCTTCCGCTTCCGTCTGGCGGAATGGTTCGAGCTTGCCGTGAGCGCGAGCA
This sequence comes from uncultured Eubacteriales bacterium, assembly GCA_964551885.1. Classification (GTDB taxonomy): domain Bacteria; phylum Acidobacteriota; class Aminicenantia; order Aminicenantales; family UBA8522; genus CAZKEW01. Next base: position 16,868 of record CAZKEW010000002.1, on the reverse strand, counting down.
TTTGGAAGGATATGGAAATAAGCCCCCTGGGCAAAAAGCAATCATTCCATAAATTGGTCTGGGGGATTGCCATTCCCTTTTAAGAAGGAGGGCACATGCTTTCAGCCTGGGAAAAAGTTCTTTTTTCTCTCATCATCCTCGCAACCTTTTTGGCCTTTGCCTTTCCCATCTACCTCCGTTACAGAATTATCCGCAAAGGAAAGCCGGAGATGCGTGTCGCGGACGTTGTCCGAAGAATCGGAGACACCCTGGCCAAAGTCTTCCTCCAGAAATGCACCTTAAAAAATGAGCGGGTCTTCACCGGATTGATGCATGTCTTTATATTTTACGGCGCCCTGACGTTCGACACCATGACGGTCAACCACACCCTGGAAGGGTTCATTGATAAATTTTATCTTTTCGGGGAAACAAACTTCGGCTTTTTCTTTTCCCTTATCGTAGATATCTTTGCCCTTCTTGTCCTGGCCGGAGTGCTCTTTTTCATCGTCCGCCGGTTTATTATCAGGCCAAAGGCTTATCGGACAACGCTTCTCGATTCCGGCCTCATCTATTTCTTCCTTATCGTGGTCACCCTGAGCTATCTCTATTTTGAAGCCTTTGCCATCGCCAGCCATCCCGAGAGCGCCCGCCTTTCCTTCTTGGGAAACTATCTTGCCAACAACATCCAGAGCCTGGGTTTGCGGCCGGAGGCCATCGCCACCCATCTTCGCTTTTCCTGGTGGCTCCATATTCTATTGGTCTTTGGGTTTATCGCCTATGTCCCCTACTCCAAGTACCTCCACATGTTCACCGGGCCTTTGAACGTATTTTTCCGGTCGGAGCGATCCAGCGGGGAAATCCAGCCGCTGGATCTAGAAAAATTAGAAATCTTTGGCGTGGAAAAAGCGAGCGACCTCACCTGGAAGGACTTCATGGACGCTTTTGCCTGCATGGAATGCGGCCGCTGCCAGGATGCCTGCCCCGCCTTCACCAGCTCCAAACCGCTTTCGCCGAAGATGATTGTTTTCAACCTGAAAAAGCACCTGCTCGGCGAGAAACAAAAATTGCTGAAAGGCAAACGCGAGGAACTGACCTCGCTTCTCCCCGGCGTCTATAGCGATGGAGAAATCTGGACGTGCACGACTTGCGGAGCCTGCCAGCATGTCTGCCCGGTGGAGATCGAGCACATCCGCAAGATCATCGGCATCCGGCAGAGCGAAGTCTTGATGCAGAGTAAATTCCCGCAGGAGTTGAACCCCTTCTTCCGCAATATGGAAACAAACGCCAACCCCTGGGGAATCGGGTTCGCCAAGAGGGCGGACTGGGCCTCTTCTCTTGAAGTGCCTTTGATGGCCGACCGGAAATCTGCGGAATACCTCCTTTGGGTAGGATGCGCCGGTTCGTTTGATGAGGAAGGCATAAAAATCTCCAAGGCCATGGTCTCGCTCTTAAAGAAAGCAGGCGTCGATTTTGCCATCCTGGGGACGGAGGAGAAATGCTGCGGCGATTCAGCCCGTCGGCTGGGCCAGGAGTATCTTTTTCAAACGCTGGCCGGAGAAAATCTGGGCCTTTTCCTCCAATATAACGTCAAAAAAATCATCACCTTCTGCCCGCACGGGTATAACACTTTCAAGAATGAATACCCCCGGCTGCTTGGTCTTCTCCCTTCTCTTTCAGAAAAGGATCGAGTCGAGCTCGCGAAGATCGAAGTCGTGCCTCACGTCATCTTCCTCAACCGCCTGGTCAAAGAAGGGAAGCTCCCGCTCAAGGCAAATTTGGCCGCGAACTTGACCTATCATGACTCCTGCTATCTCGGCCGGCACAACGGGATCATCCAAGAGCCGCGGGAAATTCTTGCCCGGCTTTCTCCGGAAAAATTCACCGAGCTTGGACGAAGCCGCGAGCACAGCTTCTGCTGCGGGGCCGGAGGAGGATTGATGTGGACGGAAGAGAGCCTCGGCCAGCGAATCAATCATCTCCGGACAGATGAGGTCATCGATTCCGGGGCAAAGGTCGCTGCAACCTCCTGTCCTTTTTGCCTGAACATGCTCAGGGACGGTTTGAAGGACAGGGAAAAAACAGAAATTGCGGTAAAAGATATCGCCCAGTTGTTGGCCGATGCGCTAGAAAGCTAAGGTTTTAAAAAATGGGTCCTGTCACGGCGCGTCCCCGTCCGTCCTCGCTGAAGACCCCCCCACCGACCATTGCGGAGACACCGACAGGCTCCTATGGCCCCCCTTGATTGCTCAAGGGGGGTAGGGGGGATTAATATCATAAAATTAAAGCCTTTGAGAGTGTCTCCGTTATTCTGGAAATTCGCTGCGGGCGGACGGGGACGCGCCGTGCCACCCATTTTTTAGTTTCAATCGCAGCTCGGAATGAGCAAAGGTAAGAAGTTTACTTCAAAATTTCTTGGAAGGCGGCGATAGCCCGCTCGACATCCTCATCGTCGATGTCCTTGTGCGTGACGAAGCGGATTCCCCCAGTCGTAGCTAAAGCAAGAATCTTTCTCTTTCGAAGCTCCGCCAGGAACTCGGCAACGGAGAACTTAGGGTGGGAAAACCCAAAGACAATGATATTGGTTTGAACTTCCTCGGGATTGAGCTGAATCCCTGGTAACTCCGCTATGGCTGAAGCCAGTCTTTTGGCTCTCTCATGGTCCTCATGAAGCCGGCCGACCATTTCCGTTAGAGCGACAATCCCAGGGGCCGCCAGCACGCCGACCTGCCTCATTCCCCCGCCCAAGGCCTTCCGGACTCTTCTGGCGTAGTCGATGAAGCTGCGCGGGCCTACGAGCATCGATCCCACAGGAGCCGATAGCCCTTTGGAAAGGCAAAACATCAAAGAATCGGCAAGAGCGGCATATTCTTTTACGGGTATGCCGGAGGCCGTGCTGGCGTTAAAGATGCGCGCTCCGTCCAGGTGAAGCTTAACGTCATACTGATCTGCAATTCTCCGCAAAGCCCTTAGGTTTTCGATCGGAACCACCGCTCCGCTCCAGTTGTTGTGAGTATTTTCCACACAGACGAGTGATGTCCGTGGAATATGGACAGAGGGTTTCCGGATATTCCGTTCGACTTCCGCAGGATCCATTACGCCACGGTTCGAAGGAAGGGGGCGAGGTGTTACTCTTGAAATAAAAGTCATGTGAGTCGATTCCATGTTGTAGATATGCGACCTCGCCTCGACAATCACCTCATCGAGCTCGCGAGTCCAGACCTTGACGGCCACAGAATTCCCCATTGTTCCCGAGGGAACGAAGAGGGCCGCTTCCTTGCCCATAATTTCTGCGGCCAAGGCTTCGAGCTTTTGAACGGTGGGGTCGTCTCCAAGGACATCATCCCCGACGACAGCCTCCGCCATCGCCCTTCTCATCTTCTCCGTGGGTCTTGTTACAGTATCGCTTCGGAAATCGGAAATCTCGCTCATCCTTCACTTCTCCTAGACATCCTTAAAAAGTTCCTCCCATTATAGATAAAAAGCTGGCCTGCGGCAAACAAAGGGGACGGACGGGGACGCGCCGTGACAAGACCCATTCGTAACTTTTTTGCTGTTTACTTAGTTCATATTCTATGGTATCTTAGTTGAGAAAATCACAGAGAAGAGTGATCGAAAAGCATTGTGCGTGAAGCATGCCGGCGAAAAAAATCTTTAAATATGGCCAACTCCTGCTTCTTTTTTTCATAATCTTTTTCCTCAGCGCCATCGTCTTTTCCCGAATCATCCAAAAAGGGGAAATGGTCTCTGTCCCCGACCTCACGGGGAAGACGCTGGCTGAAGCCAAGAGCGAGCTGGCCAAGCGAAAGTTGTCCTTATTTGAAAAAGGGGTGGAATTCAGTGACCGCTGGGAGAGAGGCAAGATTATTCTCCAGGAGCCCTCTGCCGGGTCGAAAATCAGGGTCAACAAGGTTGTCAAAGTGGTCCTGAGCAGCGGCAGCGAGATGGTCGAAGTGCCCAAGCTTGTCGGAAGAAGCCTGGAGGCATCCGCCAAGGTCCTCAACGAGACCGGGCTCGTGAGAGGCAAAGTTTCCCAGATTCATACCTCCCAATACGCTGCCGGCCGAATCATCGCCCAGGAGCCTTCTCCTTCTCCTCAAAAAATAAAAAGGAACACCCCGACCAACCTCTTGGTCAGCCAGGGAGAACTTGAGCCGAAATTCCTCATGCCCGACCTGATCGGCAAAAAAGCCGGGCCGACCATCGCCAAGCTCAAAGGATCGGGTTTCCAAGTGGCTGACATTCGCTATTCCTTTTATCCCGGCCTTGACCCCGGCATCATCATCAAACAGTTTCCTCCCAATGGCTATAGAATCGCCAAAAGAAACCTTATCGCCCTGGAGGTGAGCCGATGATCCGACTCGCACCTTCTATTCTATCGGCGGATTTTTCCAAGATCGGAGAAGCAGTCAAGATGGCAGAGGATGCCGGAGCTGACCTGATCCACGTCGATATCATGGACGGCCATTTTGTCCCCAACCTAACTTTGGGCCCTCAAGTTGTCTCCTCCCTCAAGCGGACTACCTCCCTGCCCCTTGACGTCCATCTGATGGTCGAAAACCCCGGGTTCTTCATCCCCCTCTTCCATGAGGCCGGCGCCGACTGGATTTCCATCCATGTCGAAGCCTCTTCTCACCTTCACCGGGAGATCACTTTGATCAAAGAGATGAAGAAGAAAGCCGGTCTTGCCCTTAACCCGGCGACTCCCATTCATCTTCTTAACGACATTCTCAAAGAGCTGGATTACATCCTGGTGATGTCGGTCAATCCCGGGTTTGGGGGCCAGCAATTTGTCGAGGCCACTCACCAGAAAATCAAGCAGCTCCGCAACTGGATCAAAGGCCAAAAATTGGACATCCCCATCGAGGTGGACGGAGGAGTAAGCCTCCTCAACATGGAAGACCTCATCCAGGATGGCGCGGAAATTTTGGTCGCCGGCGCGGCTATTTTCGGCAATGAAAACCCTCCCCAAGTGATCGCTGAGATGAGGGGGGTCATCAATAAATACAACCAACCATGAATTGCTTGGTAACTGGCGCGGCTGGGTTTATCGGTTCTCATCTCAGCCGGAGACTGCTCGAAGAAGGCTATCACGTCATCGGCGTGGATTGTTTCACCGATTTCTATCCCCGCTGGATCAAGGAACGCAATATCGCTCCGCTCCTCAAGAACAAAAATTTCGAGTTTCTTCCTCAGGACATTCTCGAGCTCGACCTTAACACATTGCTCCAGGCAACAGAGGTCATCTTTCACCTGGCCGCGCAAGCCGGGGTGCGGACAAGCTGGGGAGAAAGCTTTTCTGTCTATAGCCACAACAACATCCTGGCCACACAAAAACTCTTGGAAGCGGCCAAGACCCGGTCCCTCCAGAAATTCATCTATGCCTCTTCCTCATCCGTCTATGGACTCACTCCCTCTCTCCCGATGTCTGAGATGAACCTGCTCCATCCCCTCTCCCCTTATGGAGTCACCAAGCTTGCGGCCGAACAGCTCTGTTTCCTGTATTTCAAGAACTACAGTGTTCCCACGGTCTCCCTCCGATTTTTTACTGTTTACGGGCCGGGCCAGCGGCCGGACATGGCCTTTCATAAGTTTTTCAAATCGATCGCCGAAGACAAGCCCATCACCGTTTTTGGCGACGGAAAGCAGACGAGAGATTTTACTTATATCGCTGACATCGTCGCAGCCTGTCTGGCGGCTTTTCGCCTGGGAAGACGGGGCGAGACTTATAATGTAGGCGGAGGACACCGGGAGAAATTGGAAGACATCTTCCCCCTTCTTGAGGATATTTGCCGGAAGAAAGTAAAGATTCAATCGGCTGATGAGCAAAAGGGAGATGTCCCTCACACCTTCGCCGATATAGAAAAGGCCAAGAAAGACCTCCACTACGCTCCCAGGACCTTGCTCCGGGAGGGCCTCAAGGAAGAATGGAATTGGATACGGGAGCTTTACTATTCTTAGTCTAAGAAGGACAGAAATGAATGCTACGAAAAAAATCCTCATCGTCCTGATCGTAACGGTCCTCTGCAGCCTCAGCTTCTGGAACTGCAAAGCGAAAAAAGTCGAAATCGCCCCTGAGATTGCAGCCTCAGACGAAGCTCTTTTCAAAGCCGGTCAGGAATATATGAAAAAAGACCCTGAAAAAGCGCGTCTATATTTTCGTCAGGTGATCGATTCTTTTCCCAAGAGCTTCTACGCCCAGAGGGCCAAGTTGGCTATCGCCGATACCTATTTCGAAAAAGGCGATGAAGGCAGCTTGATCCTCGCCTCTTCAGAATACCGAGAATTCATTAGCCTCTATCCTTACAGCCCTTCAGCTTCCTATGCCCAATACAAGATTGCCATGACCTTCTTCAAGAATTCCTTGAAAGCGGGGCGGGATCAGACCAAAACCATCCAAGCTCTCGCTGAATTCAAAAGGGTCGTCACCAACTATCCGCTGAGCGAAGAGGCCAAGCTGGCCCAAAAGCAAATCGGCGACTGCGAGGAGAGGCTCGCGGCCCACTTTTTCACTATAGGCTTGCATTATTACAAAGCTTATGCCTTCAAAGCATCCACCAACCGATTATCTGAAATTTTGACCAATTACCCCAACTACTCCAAGATGGATGAGGTTTATTTCCACTTGGCTGATTCCTACTACAAATGGGGGAAGAGAGACGAGAGCGTCCCTTATTTCACGAAACTCGTCTCAGATTATCCCAAGAGCAAATACACCAAGAAGGCCCAGGAAAGACTGGCCGAGATCAACAAAAGCACAGTGAAGTGAGAAAAACAGGGAGGTTTGCATGAAAAAATGTCCGTGTTGGCTGACCGCTCTTTTTCTTGCCCTCTTTTTCTGCGTGGCATGTCTTGCCTCCGCTCAACCCCGTCCAAATTCCTCTTCATCATCCTCTTTCAAGCCTGGATTGCGGCTTGACTATTTTTCCAGGACCATCAGTTGGGATGATGACCAAGCGACATCCAACCTGACTTCGTATTTCGCCAGCCTTGCCCTCGGATACGAATTCCAGCCGGGCTTTTCCCTGGCTGCCCTCGTCGGCTATTCCTCCTCTACCTTCGACGGCTTGATTTTCCGCAAGCTCCCCCTTTCTATCGACTTTGAAGGCGGAGGGATCAACGGACTCATTTTGGGAGGCGAGATCAACAAGAGTCTCTTTTCTAAGGGAAGCCTCGACATCGACGCGTTTGGCCAGTTCCTCGCTTTCCTGGGAACCAAGAAAGAATGGGCCATCCCGGGACTCGCTGTCTCCGGCACGACTGAAGGAAAGCCTTCCTGGATGCGCGCCTCTGTCGGGCCTGTGCTCACCTACAGAGGCTGGGAGAATTTCAGCCCTTATCTTTATCCGAGTTTTGATTATCTCTGGGGATCGTTTGAAATGAAACAGACGGTCGAGACCCTCAAGGGGACGGAGAATAAAGAAATCAAAGGCAAAAGTCTCTTCGGAATCGCTCTGGGAACCAACTTCGACCTCTCCGCCAACTTCAGCTTCAAGGGCGAAGCAGGCGTCTATCCCTACAAGGACGGCGTGGATTATTCAGTCATGATCAAAGCTCTGTTTTCTTTTTGAGAATTATCGGAGGATGAGATGAAAACCCTGAAGAGCAGAAAAATAGTTTTTATCCTTCTTCTCTTGAGCCTTATTGTTTCCTCCTTCAGTTTTCAAAGGCAAAGAGTGGAGAAAGGTAGGCAAAGGGAGGCTTTTTCCCAGCGCCGAGAAATCCGGAGTCTCAACGGAGGCCAGCCCTTTCGTATCCAGGGGCCTCGCTATGTTCCAGGGCAGGTCTTGGTGAAGTTCAAGCCAAACCTGAGGGAACAGCTCATTGAAGCCACAATGACGGCCTACGCAGCCAAAAAAATCAGAAGAATCCCACGGCTCGATGTCTATCAGCTCCAGATTCCCAAATATGTCACCGTGGAAGAAATGGTCTATGCGCTGAATCAAAACCCCGACGTCGAGTATGCCGAGCCCAATTTTGTCACCCGCATCGCCGTAACCCCCAATGATACGCTATTCAAGTACCAGTATGCCCTCCATAATACCGGACAGGAGATCGGCGTATCGGGCGCGCCTCGGGGAAAAGCCAGCGCCGATATCAAGGCCACTGCCGCATGGGAAGAGACCAAGGGAAAGGAGGAAGATATTATCGCCATAATCGACTCTGGCGTTGACCTCCTCCACCCCGACCTCAAAAACAAGATCAAATCGGGCGGCCGCGACTTTGTCAACAACGATTTTGATGCCACCGACGACCTCGGCCACGGAACGTTCGTGGCCGGAATTGCCGCAGCAGACACAAATAATAACGAAGGAGGAGCAGGGGTGGCCTGGAACTGCAAGATTTTGCCCGCTAAAGTTATAAACAAGGAAGGCGAGGGTGATTATGGCTGGTTAATCGACGCCATCGTCTGGACTACAGATAACGGCGCAGATGTGATCAGCTTAAGCCTGGGGGGCGATGAGCCTGCTAACTCCCTAAGGGATGCTCTCAAGTATGCCTATGACAAGGGTGTCGTCATTGTGGCAGCTGCCGGCAATGACGGGGCCGCGGTCCTTTATCCCGCTGCCTATGACAAGTTTTGCCTGGCAGTGGCGGCGACTGATTATAACGACTCCCGGACGTCCTGGTCGAATTTCGGGTCCGAAGTGGACGTTGCTGCGCCGGGAGAAAGGGTTTTTGGCCCTGTGCCGACCTGGTACTGGGGCCCCGGTTCCCTACCCTATGGTTTTGCCTCCGGTACATCCGCCTCCACTCCTCATGTGGCCGGGCTGGCAGCTCTGCTGAAAAGCCTCAAACCCTGGCTGACGGTCGATCAAATCATGGATATCATCCGCTATACGGCAGATGACGTGAATTCCGCCGAGCACAAAGGCAAAGACGAATTTATCGGGTACGGCCGGGTCAACATGGAAAAAGCTCTCGTCCCGATAAAAATATCCAAATAAGAAGGGAATGATATATTCTCTCCGCATCAAAAATTTAGCCACCATAGAAGACCTGGAGCTAAATTTTAAACAAGGGTTTTCTATCCTCACCGGGGAGACGGGCGCGGGAAAATCAATCATCATCGACGGAATCAAGCTCGTCTTGGGGGAAAAAGCCTCGCCGGAGCTCATCCGAACAGGAATGAGGGAAGCCACCATCGAGGCAGTCTTCCGCATCCCTCCGGAAAACCAGACAGCCGAAGAATTTGCCCCCCTTGAAGAAGGCGAAATTTTCCTCCAGAGGCAAATCACTCAGGAGGGCTCCGGAAAAGCTTATGTCAACGGCGTGCTCGTCCCGATAAAGAAACTAAAAGAGATCAACCCCGCCCTTGTCGATATCTATGGTCAGAATGACCATGTCTTTCTTCTGCAGCTTGAAAACCATCTCCATTATCTCGACCAGTACCTGGACCTGGTCCAAAAGAGAGAAGATATTTCTGGGCAAGCTCAAAAACTCCGCCATCTTGTCCGGCAAAAAAACGACCTGGAAACAAGAAAAAGGGAAAGAGAACAGCGGCTCGATTTTTTGAGCTACCAGATCAAGGAAATCGAAAGCGCCCAGCTCAAGCCGGGAGAATGGGAGGAGCTCCTGGCCGAGAGGAACATCCTCAAGAACGCCGAGAAAATAGCGGTGCTGGTGGAAAGAGCCCTGGATTTTTCCTATCTCAATGAGAATTCCGTCTCCGCGGGTTTGGCCAAGCTTCAAGAAAACGTCCGGGAACTCAGCCGTTACGATCAGGGCTTCCAGGCCTTCAATGAATCCTTGAATCAATCGACTATCGCCGTCCGAGAGCTTTCTGATTCTCTGATTAAATTCAAGGAAAAACAAAATCTCGGACCGGAGAGGCTGGAGGATTTGGAGGAAAGGCTCAGCCTGATAGAAAAGCTGAGAAGAAAGTATGGCGAGAGCATCGATGCCATCCTCCTTTATCTCGCCAAAATCAAGCAAGAGCATAGTGACCTTCTCCAGAGCGAAGAGAGGCTGGCCGACCTTGAAGCAGAGATCAGCCGGGCCTTTGGCCTATATCAGACAAACGCAGAAAAACTCAGCCGTCTTCGCAGGGAAGGCGCGAAACAATTAGAAACCCAAGTGGAAAAGGAGATCGCTCTCCTCGGGATGAAGCGGGCCCGGTTCCAGGTCAAAATCGCAACCGACTCGCCCGCGTCGCTGGAGATAGAAAAAGTCCGGGATTCCGGGTTGGATGATGTCGAGTTCCTGATCAGCCCCAACCCGGGTGAGGAGCTCAGGCCTCTGCGGAAAATCGCTTCAGGAGGCGAACTTTCCCGGATCATGCTGGCCTTAAAGACCATCGGCAAGGAAAAGGGCGGGTTAAGAACGCTCATCTTCGACGAGATTGATTCCGGCATTGGCGGAAAAACAGCGGAGTGCATCGCCGAAAAGCTCCTGGAATTATCCAAGCGCCATCAAGTTATCTGCATCACCCATCTGCCTCAGATCGCCTCTTTTGCTCCTCATCACTACAGAATCGAAAAAAAGATGGAAAAGGAACGGACCTACACAACGGTTAAAGAGTTGAGTTTCGAGGAGAGAGTCACAGAGATCTCCCGCCTCCTCTCAGGAAGCCATATCACCCCAACCTCGCTCCAGAATGCCAAAGAAATGCTCCTCCATAATTTAAAAGAGGAGAAAGGAGGAAGGTCAAATGAGCCGGGCTCAACACGCCGCCGAAAGCTTTAAAGAAGGATTTAGCTGTTCTCAGGCCGTCTTTTCCGCCTTCAGCGAGTCATTTGAACTCGACCGCCAAAAGGCCCTCAAGATCTCTCAAGCCTTCGGAGGGGGGATGGCCAGGATGGGTCTGACTTGCGGAGCCGTCACTGGGGCTTTTATGGTCATCGGCCTTAAATACGGAAGAATACGGCCGGATGACGAAGAAGCCAAAGAGAAAACCTATGCCCTTGTCCACGATTTTATCAGAGAATTCAAAGCCCACCACGGCTCAATCATCTGCCGAGAGCTTATCGGCGTCGACCTGAGCACAGCCGAGGGACACAAGCAGGCCAGAGAGCGCGGCGTGTTCGAAAACCTCTGCTCCAAGTATGTCCAGGACGCCGTCGAAATCCTCGAGCGAATTATATAAATGCCCCAAGTGCTCAAGAACCTAACATTTTTTATCCAAACCTTCGGCTGCCAGATGAACGAAAGCGACTCCGAGCGCATCGCCGGAATCCTCTACCGAGCCGGGGCCACCAAAGCCGCCCGTCCTGAGGATGGAGACATCATCATCGTCAACACCTGCGCCGTCCGGAAAAAAGCGGAAGAAAAGCTTTTTTCCTATATCGGAAGGCTGGCTCAGCTCAAGAAAAAGAAGCTTGTCCAGGTCGGCATTGTGGGTTGCGTGGCCCAGCTTCGGGGTCTTGAGCTTCTGGGAAAAAAGCTCAGCGTCGACTTTGTCCTCGGTCCGGATAACTACGCGGAACTCCCAGAGATACTCCAAAAAAGCGCAGCCGAGAAATACATCTCGACCGCCTGGTCGCGGGAGTGGCACGAGACGCCCCCGGACCTGATCCTCCGCGAAAGCCATGTCAGCGCTTTTGTGCCCGTCATGGAAGGCTGCAATAATTTCTGCGCCTACTGCGTTGTTCCCTTCACCCGAGGCCAGGAAAAATACCGCCCCCTGCCGTCCATTCTCGAGGAGGTCAAAGATTTATCCAAAAAAGGCTTTAAGGAAATCCAGCTTCTGGGCCAGAATGTCAACTGCTATAAGGACCCCCAATCGGGCCGGAGCTTTGCTACGCTGCTCCGAGAGGCAAACGGTGTGGAAGGGATCGAGTGGATCCGCTTCCTGACATCTCATCCGAAAAATTTCACCCCCGAGATCGCTGAGACGATGCAGGAATCAAAAAAAATCTGCCGCCAGCTGCATCTCCCTCTTCAGTCAGGGTCAACCTCCGTCCTGAAGAAAATGAAAAGAGGCTATACGCAGGAAGAATACCTGGAAAAAATTTCCTATCTCCGCTGCCTGATGCCGGAGATCAGTTTGAGCACAGACATCATCGTCGGGTTCCCTGGTGAGACAGAGAAAGACTTCGAGGAAACTCTCGCTGTCCTTAAGCAGGTCCGCTTTGCCGCTATCTTTTCTTTCCGTTATTCTCCCCGGCCATTAACGCGGGCAGCAGAGCTCGAAGACGATGTCTCCCCCGAGGAAAAAAGAAGAAGGCTCGAAGAGGTCCAAAACGTGCAAAAGCAAATCCAGCTCGAAAATCACAGCCGGCAGGCGGACCGGGTTTTGAAAGTCCTTTGTCTGGGCCCGGCAAAAAGAACTCCCCATCTCTCTGCCGGCCGGAATGAAGGAAACCAGGTGGTCAATTTCCTATCGCAAGAAGCATGCATCGGGAGATTTGTGGATGTTCGGATCACAGGTTTTGGCCCTTACAGCCTTCATGGAGAGAGAATAAGCCCCTCTTGAATTCTTGGTATTCCTCATAGAAAACGCTTCTCAAAAACCATCTTCGCAAAACATTTCCATCGCGGGCATCAACCATGACATGGGCAATGTTCAGAAGCGGCAGGTTCGCTCTGAGCGCAGACGGCGGTTTCTCGATGATAGCCACTTGCCAAAAACAGCAGCAACTGTTCTTTGTCACCCAGCGCTCCGTCATAATCTCAGGCTTCTGCTCGGGGATCGAGAAAGCCGTCCTCAAGAAACAAGCGGTCTGCGGGTCCTCCAAGGCGAGAAAAAGAGCCTCCTCAGCGCTCAGCTCATGATCAGGCGTTTTTTGATAAATCCGTTTCATTCTTCTCTCTTGGTCATTAAAACTACCAGGCCAAGCTCAGCAAGAATGGCTTCTCCTAATTTCAACGATTTAGGAGGCTCAATATTCTCATCTCGCGCCCGACTCATCACACTTTGGGCCATAGCTCTGGGACATTCTTTATGAATTCCTCTCTTGGCCTAACCGAAAGGGTCCATACAAATTGAGAATACTGAACAGAAGTGATATCATTATAATTCCAAATTCAAATTTTTTAATCCAATAAAGAGGAGACGAAATGTCAACACAAATCAAGTCCGTCCAGGCGCGCGAGGTTTTGGATTCGCGGGGAAACCCAACCGTCGAAGTGGACGTCCATCTGGAGAATGGAACACAAGCTCGAGCTGCGGTGCCCTCCGGAGCCTCGACTGGAGTGCATGAGGCTCTGGAACTCCGCGACGGAGATAAAAAGCGCTACTCCGGCAAGGGCGTCCTTAAGGCCGCAGAAAACGTGAACAAGGAAATCGGCAAAGCTGTTAAAGGGCTTAATGCTCTGGACCAGTCTGCCGTAGACCAAGCTATGCTGGATTTAGACGGGACTCCGAATAAAAGCAGGCTGGGGGCGAACGCAATGTTGGGTGTGAGCCTTGCTGTCGCCCGGGCTGCCGCCCAGAGCGCGAAGCTGCCGCTGTATCGATATCTGGGGGGCGATGCAGCCAAGATTTTGCCCGTTCCTATGTTTAACATCCTCAACGGAGGCGTCCACGCCAACTGGCAGGGAACGGACTTTCAGGAATTCATGATCGCTCCTGCCGGCGCACCGAACTTTCGGGAAGCTCTGCGGTGGGGCAGCGAGATTTATCAGGCTCTCAAAAGTGTCTTGAAAAATTCAGGCCACTCCACGGGCGTTGGAGATGAAGGAGGATTCTCTCCAGCGCTGAGAAAAAACGAGGAGGCCGTCGAACTGATCTTGATGGCGATAGAGAAAGCGGGCTATATCCCAGGCCAACAGGTTGTCCTGGCCTTAGACCCAGCATCAAGCAGTTTCTACGAGGAAGGCCTCTATAATTTGCGCACCGAAAACCGAAAAATCAGGTCCGAAGAGATGGTCGCCTTGTACGCCCAATGGACATCGCGCTATCCCATCGTGGTCATCGAGGACGGCCTGGCCGAAGACGATTGGGAAGGATGGAAGCTCATCAACAAAACACTTGGACCCAAAATCGAACTCGTCGGAGACGACCTTTTTGTCACCAACGTCCAACGGATTGCCCGGGGAATTCAGGAAAACGTCGCCAATGCCGTGTTAATAAAACTGAATCAGATCGGAACGTTGACGGAAACGATCGCGGCCATTCAAATGGCTAAGAAAGCCGGATGGGGAGCCATGGTTTCCCATCGCAGCGGAGAGACCGTCGACAGCTTCATCGCCGATTTCACTGTAGCCATGGGAACGGGTCACCTCAAGACGGGCGCACCCTGCCGCGGTGAACGCGTCGAGAAATACAACCAATTGCTGCGCATTGAAGAAGAGCTCGGAAGCGCCGCTGTCTATGCCGGCCGCAAAGCTTTTGTGCGCTAAGAAAAGGCGCCTTGTTGATGAAGCGAACGAGTCAGCGATTCAGCGATTCAGCGATTTCAGGCAATTGCAATTTTGCTGATTATATGGTATACAAGCTGTTCAAAATTTCCCGGAAAAGGGAAAACCTTTACGTTTAGCGCTTATCCCCTAAGGATCACGGCAAAAAAGCGCCAGATAAGGAGTCTGTGAATGTTAGGAGCTACTCCTTTTGAGATGATTGCCTTATGGGCAGTCTTAGGAATCGCGCTTCTGGGATTAGCTTATGCTTTGTTCCTCAGGCATCAGATCTTGGCTGAAGATAAAGGAAACCTGAGGATGATTGAAGTCTGGGAAGCGATCAAACAGGGAGCAGAGGCCTATCTCACGAGACAGCTCAAGACCATATTGCCATTGATCATCCTTCTGACCTTTGCTCTGTTCTTCAGTGTTTACATCGTCCCGCCTTCCGCCGAGGCTCTCGAACGTTTTCCCAGCCTGAGCCCTGACCAGGTTAAAGTCATCATCGGGTTGGGGCGGGCCGGCGCATTTGTCTTGGGCGCCCTTTTTTCTCTGATGGTCGGCCAGTTCGGGATGCGCATGGCCGTGCAGGCCAATGTCAGAGTGGCGGCGGCTTCCCGAACAAGCTTTGACAAAGCTCTCAAGATCGCCTACAGAGCAGGCACGATCACCGGGATGCTGACAGACGGCCTCGGACTCCTGGGAGGCACGGCGATTTTTATGCTCTTCCAGAAGGCTGCGCCCGATGCCCTGCTCGGGTTCGGGTTTGGAGGCACTTTGCTGGCCTTGTTCATGCGGGTCGGCGGCGGCATCTATACGAAGGCGGCCGACGTTGGCGCTGACCTCGTCGGCAAGGTGGAAGCCTGTATCCCCGAGGATGACCCGAGGAATGCGGCTGTTGTGGCTGACCTCGTCGGAGACAACGTCGGCGATTGCGCCGGAATGGCGGCCGATATTTTCGAAAGCTATGAAGTTACGATCGTTGCAGGCTTGATCCTGGGGTTGACGCTGGTCCACATTACAGGCCAAATCAAGTGGATTATTTTCCCATTACTCGTCAGGGGAATCGGAGTTCTCTCCTCGATCATCGGGACCTATCAGGTTCGAGGAAAAAAAGAAGAAAAAAGAGGCAATGCCATGGCCGGCATCAACAGAGGGTTCTACACCTCAGCGGCCCTCTGTTTCATTTCCTTCGCCTTTTTGGCGCATTTTTACATGGACGAATGGCGCGCCTTTCTTTCGGTCGGCGCGGGAATTATCCTGGCCATAGCCATCGATGAGCTGACCAAGTATTTCACTGATACCCATCATGCGCCGGTCAAAGAAATCGCCAAATCCTCGCGCACCGGCTCAGCCACAACGATCCTGACAGGCCTTTCGGTCGGGATGGAATCGACAGTCTGGGCTATCATGGTCATTGCGGCGACCATCCTCTCTGCCCTCCTCATCTACTGGGGTCAGCCGGTCGCCTACGTCCTCTACGGTGTCGCCATGACGGGCATTGGCATGCTGACGCTAACGGGCAATAACGTGGCTATGGATTCTTTCGGCCCGATCTCGGACAACGCCAACGGCATCGGAGAGATGGCCGGCCTGGAAAAAGACGCCCGCCAGATCATGGCCGACTTGGATGCTGTGGGGAACACTACGAAAGCTATCACCAAAGGCGTGGCCATCGGGTCGGCTGTCATTGCCGCGGTTTCGCTCTTCGGCTCTTTTATGACCGATGTCACCAAAGTCCAAGCGCAACTCAATATTCCCGAGGCTATGCAACTCCTCAACACAGGTATCCGCGTCTCGATGCCCATGGTCCTCATCGGGATGCTCATCGGCGGGGCTATCCCCTGGCTTTTCTCCTCCCTGACCATTAAGGCTGTCTCGCGCGCTGCTTCACTCATCGTCATGGAGGTCCGCCGGCAATTCAAGATCCCTGGCATCATGGAAGGGAAAGTCAAGCCTGACTACAAAAGAGCTGTCAGCATTTGCACTGTGGCGGCACAAAAAGAACTCGTCGGACTGGCTCTACTGGCCGTCCTCGCTCCCCTCATTGTCGGCCTGACGCTTCAGGTCGAGGCACTGGGCGGATTCCTGGCCGGAGTCATCCTCAGCGGCCAACTGCTGGCTGTCTTTATGGCCAATGCTGGAGGAGCCTGGGATAACGCCAAGAAGACGATCGAAGACGGGCTCTACGGAGGAAAAGGCTCGGACAGTCACAAGGCGGCTGTGGTTGGAGATACCGTAGGCGATCCGCTGAAGGATACAGCAGGCCCGGCCCTTAACCCGATGATCAAAGTCATCAACCTCGTCTCCGTGCTTGCCGCACCCATCATCATCCAATACCGCAGATTGAGTTGGGGTGTGGTGCTTTTCGTCGCCGCAGCCCTCATCGCCGCCATCATCGCCATCTGGTATTCCAAGCGCTCCGGCGAGAAAGAGTATCATCAGGTTGAGGAGGTCTGCGCGCCCTCTCCGAAAGAATAGAAAATGGGGACGGTTCTCGTTGAGAACCGTCCCCTCTTATTTGCTATTATCTCATGTTTTGGTTATAATTTTATCCTTTTATTCTTCCTCATCCAGGTTGAGGCCAAGAAGATGAAGATCAACGTGTGGAA
>CAZKEW010000001.1:31772-45294 GCA_964551885.1 uncultured Eubacteriales bacterium | reverse complement strand
GATTCCTCGCTTCGCTCGCGATGGGCATAATACTATCGGCAATTTTGGGGCTTGAGGGCCACGCGAACCTCCACTATTTGACAAAAATTCCCAGGGATTCGAGATGAGGCGTGTGAGGGAAGAAATCGAAGCAGCCGACTTTCTCGAGCCGGTAGCCTTTTCCTGAAAATAGACTCACGTCCCTGGCAAATGCGGCAGGATTACAGGAAACATAAATGACCGCCGGAATATTCAAGGCCATGATTTGCTTCAGCCCTTTGCTGCTAATGCCAGCTCTCGGAGGGTCGAGCACGAGCAGGTCGAAATCTCCTAAATTCGACTCCTTGAGCACCCTTTCAACGCGGCCTTCGGTAAAACGGCAGTTCTTGATGTCGTTGATTTGGCAGTTCTCTTCTGCTGTCCGGATATTCATGGCTTCCGAATCGATGCCGACCACTTCGTCCGCCGCTCGTGATAAGAAGATCTCGATTGAACCGGGCCCACAGTAAAGGCCAAGGACCTTGCGGCTTCCCAAAACCTGAGCCTCCTGGACGATCCGGCCGTATAAAATTTCTGCGGCTTTCGGGTTCGGCTGGAAGAAGGACTCGGGGTAAATTCTGAAACACAACCCCCCCAGCTCATCCTGAATAAACGTTTTGCCGGCGACGTGCCTTTTTCTTTGGAAATCAACGACATCGGAGACCCGGTCATTCTCGACCAACCAGAGACTTTTCAGCTCCGGGACGTTTTCTTCGAGTTTTCGAGCGAGTTTTTCGAGTTCCAGAGCCGCGCCGCCTCTTGTCACCAGGGTGGCCATGATTTCGCCCGTGCTTTTCCCCTCCCGTAACACGAGGTTCCGGAAAAAGCCTTTTCCGGTCATGGGATTATAAGCAGGAAGACCGGTGTCCTTAGCAAAGTCAATGAAAACAGGGAAAATTTTTTCGGCAGCGCTCGAGAAGATCAGGCATTTTTCGAGTGGAACCGCCTTTTTTTCATATCTTTCCAAGGGAGACACTCTCCTTCGGAGTCCGATATAGATTTCCTTATCTTCTCCGCCAAAGGCATATTCCATTTTGTTTCTGTAGGAAAAAATTTCCGGAGAAGGAATGATGCCTTCTCTGTCCAATTTATCAATGTTGATTTTCCCTATTTTCCGCAGTGTCTGAAGCAGATAATTTTGCTTCAGCTCGAGCTGTTTTGAGTAAACTAAGTTTTGGAAGGCACAGCCACCGCAAACAGAGAAATGGGGGCATTCCGGCTTGACCCAGAATGGTGAGCGCTCTTCGATGCTGGTGATCCTGCCGAAGAGGTGCCTTCTTTTCGTCTTTGAAATTCTTATCCTGACTTTCTCGCCGATAACTGCTCCGGGAATGAACGTCACAACATTATCAACTGTCCCAACTCCCCAGTCATGGGGGAACGCCGTATCAGTGATGGAAACGACATGTTCCGGACTCGAGAATTCATCGAGGAGCTTCTTCGCCCTCCTGACAGGAAAGCCGACAACGTTGTCGTAATCGCCGTCGAGTGTCTCGACAAACAAATCCCCGACTTCCTGGACGGCATAACTTCCCGCTTTGTCGAGGTAATCGTTCCGACCGAGATAGCCTTCGATTTCTTCCCGGCTCAGCTCTTTGAATTTGACGTGACTGATCTCATAGCCCGTGAGCAACCTGTTTTCATCTTTCTTGTAGATGGCCACGGCCGTGATGACGCGGTGTTTTTGGCCGGAGAGTTTCCCCAGGATTTCTTTGGCCTCGGCCTGATCTTTGGGCTTGCCGAAGATTTCTTCCCCGAGGCAGACAAGCGTATCGGCGGCAATGATCAAGGACGAAGGATTTTTTTCGCCGACCTCTTTGGCCTTAGCCAGCGCGACTTGAAGAGCGAAACGGACCGGGTCTTTTTCTCGAAAGCGCTCCTCGTCAACCCGGCTGGGGATCACCCGGAATTCAGGCACAATCTTTTTGAGAAGCTCTTTTCTTCGAGGTGATTGGGAGGCCAGGATGATGTCTCGAGGGCGGTCTTCCATCGGAGCACAATATATGACCGATAGAATGCGCATGTCAACGTCCTGAGGCTGATTGACAAGGGTTTTGAGAATTTTATATTATGCCGAGCGAATCACATTCCAATCTGAAATTTTGGAAGAAGGACGGTAAGGCATGTTTAAAGGACATCCCAAGGGTTTATTTGTTGCCTTTTTTGCCAACATGGGCGAGAGGTTTGGGTTCTACACAATGATTAGCATCTTTGTGCTTTATCTCCAAGCGAAATACGGGCTCAATGCCGCCGCCTCGAGCCTCGTCTATGGCCTTTTTCTTTTCTGCGTTTACTTTTTTCCGCTGTTCGGCGGCTTCCTGGCCGACAAAGTCCTTGGTTACGGCAAAACCATCAGCCTCGGGCTTGTGGTGATGTTCCTTGGCTATGCCCTGCTGGCCTTGCCGTCTAAGATGGGGACGAGCTTCTGGCTAGTCATTGTGGCCCTGGCGACGATTGCTTTAGGCACCGGATTTTTCAAAGGCAATCTCCAGGCTTTGGTCGGGAATTTGTACGACGATCCCCGTTACAGCGCTATGAGGGACCGGGCTTTTAACATCTTCTATATGGGCATTAATATCGGGGCCATGTTTGCTCCTACGGCCTCGGAAAAGGTCAGCAATTGGATTCTGGCAAAAGCCAATTACATCTATGATGCCAGAATCCCGGCGCTGGCCAATGATTTCTTGAAGAACAAGCTGGCCGACGTAAGTCAGTATCTTGATATCGCCAGGGCCCAGGACACAGGCGTTACCCTGGAAACTTTGGGCCAATTTTCGGAAAAATACATCAACACCCTCAGCAAATCCTATCATTACGGCTTCGGCGTCGCCTGCGTCGCCTTGATCATCTCCATGATCGTCTTCTGGGGATTGAGGAAATACTACAGGCACGCCGACCTCACCGAAAAGCAGAAAGCCAAATCAGAGGCGCTCCGGTCTCAGCTCATCGAGTTGACCCCTCAGCAGACGAAAGAACGCCTGATCGCTCTGGGGCTGGTGTTTCTTGTGGTCATCTTTTTCTGGATGTCCTTTCACCAAAGCGCGGTCACGATGACTTATTTCGCCCGTGATTACACGGTTCCGAGCGTCGGCAAAATCAGCAACCTTTGGTTCGACCTGTTCGGGTTGCTCCCTCTTTTTCTGGCGATTTTGGGGCTTATCTTTCTGCTGAAAAAAGGGTCGAGTTCACTAACGCGGCTGCTCGGGGGCATCAGTTTTGCGGCCTTTGCCCTGCTCGCGTTCCTCAGGTACAGAGGCTATGAAGACATTAATCCTTTCACCCCGCAGAAATTTCAGCATTTCAACCCCTTTTTCATCGTGGCGCTGACGCCTATTGTCGTCGGCCTTTTCAGCTATTGGAATAAAAAGGGGAAAGATCCTTCGGCGCCCCGAAAAATCGGCATCGGGATGCTGATCACTTCAGTCGGCTTCCTTCTTCTGGTGTTTGCTTCGACCGGGTTGCCCAGCCCGAAAGAGCTCGCAGGCCGGGTGGCTCCGCCTGAATTCCTCGTCTCCACATACTGGCTGATCGGGACTTACTTCATGCTGACGATCGCCGAATTGTTCCTCAGCCCGATGGGCATATCCTTTGTCTCGAGAGTGGCTCCGCCCAAGCTCAAAGGACTGATGCAGGGAGGCTGGTTTGCGGCAACCGCTATCGGGAATTACCTCGTCAGTGTGATCGGGTACTTTTGGCTAAAAGTTCCCTTATGGTCGTTATGGCTGATCCTGGTTGTGTGTTGTCTCCTCTCCGCCACCTTCATGTTCTCGGTCATGAAAAGACTGGAGCGGGCCGCCCAAGCTTAAAAGGCGACAGAATTTATTTTTAGGGATCTTTTTTTTTAGTTTCTTCTCTATCTGAGTGCATAGCCCATAGATCATCTTTAATTCCCAATCCGTCAGTCCGGCCCTGGCGATGAGGTGTTTAGGGTTCAACGAGGATGAAAAAGATGTTGTCCTTCCAGGATTTCGCGGCGGCGATAAGGTTGTTATTGCCCATAAGCTTCAGGTCTTTGAAGATTTCTCGAGGACATAAAAACAGCGTTCTCCAAAAAGGAAATCGCCGGCGGCATATCCTCTCCTGAAGTAGTGGGTTAAAACTTTTCGCAGACCCGTCTGCCAAGCTGAGACCAGGTGAGGATTTTTCTCCAAGGCTTTAATTTTGCGCGGGACTTCGACCAGGATTAACTTCTCCTTCAATGATAGGCGCGGGCGGTCAGGCAGGGAATCATTTTCACCCGATTTATTTTCTAAGACCCTCCGAAGCTTTGCTTCATCGTATTCGTCATATTTGCCCCGCCTGCGCATCTCGACTTTCTTTTTGCTTATCGGCCACTCGATGAGAATCCGGTCTGTGGGGAGGTTAGGAGCGAGCATCAATGAAGGCGTTGCTCCGTAGAAATGAGGCAGGTAAGTTCGCGTCATTGCGCCGAGCGTGTGGAAGTTAAGGTTGGCATTCTTGGCCTGGAGAGGATCCATCGTCCAGGTGATTAGGTCGTATCCAAGCTTTAAGGCCGACTCCCGTTGCGCCCATTTCAGCTTTTTTCCGATCCCAAAGCCCCGGTAAACCGGCAAAACCGCCAGGAGGTGCGAGTGCTGACAGGGTTTTTTTTCAAAAACGGCCGGGAAAGAATAAACGAACCCGGCCAGCTCTTCCCCGACAAAAGCTCCGAGGAGAATGCCTCCCATCTTGGAGGAAATACGGAACTGATGGGTAGGAATGAGGTCCATGTCCTCGTGCTTCCAGACAATCCGCTGAATATCAACGAGCTTTTCAAAGTCTGAATATTGGCTCAGTTTTCGGATTCTTACGAGAGGAGCATCTTTTTGATGCAGCTTGGTTTTTTTGATTTTATTGACGCGAGTGACTTCGTGACGCATGGACAAACTCCGTGCTGAATATATCTTTAGCGGCGAATTTCTGTCAATCCCGGGTTCTCATTCCTCCTGCCTTAGGTCTATCCTTTTCAGCAGCATCGTCCCGTAAGCTCCCCGGGGAAGGAAGAAGGAAAGGGTCATCTTCTTTTTCGTTGCGTGGAGTTCATCTTCTCCTTTATTCACGATGCGGATATCATCCGGAATAATCATGGCTTTTCGCTTAAAGGACCTGAAATAGACTTTTCTCAGCACCTTTGTCCGGAATGAGCCCGGCTTGAGCCCTTTTTCTTTCAATACCTCTTCGTAGAGCGAGCGAATGAGGTCGTCCGTAAAGTCCATTTTCGCCGCGGACGTGGAAATCTCGAGGTTATTGAGATAGGAAAGAGCTTCCTCATCGATATTCCGCCAGAAAAAATAGCTTCCTTCGACGCCCTGGATCTCCATGGGCTCCTTTAATTTGAGCTTGATTACTCGCCTGAAGACTTCGTTCCACAAGTGAGATTGGAAAGCCGCGTAAAGCATAGAGACTTCTTCCTGCGGAATCAGATGGAGCGCCGGAGCAAAATCCTTAGGGTGTCCGGCCAAGTAGCCGAATATCCTTTTTTCGAGAGGATCTTGGGCATAGCTCAGACAAGTTTGCCAATCCTTCCAATTTTTGAAAAGAGCTTCTTTTCTTTCTTTCTCTTTTCTGCTCAAGTCAGGCCCGGCGCTGGTGAAATAGACCTGAAGGGCGCCGTTCCAATGCCGCTTGAGGACTTTTTCCGCAAAGAATCCTCTTTCCGGGTCATAACTCCTGAATCTCTGGTCATCGAAAAAATTCGGAAACCCGGTCTTCTTGACCTCATCTATGCTTTTTTCCAGGAGGTCGAGGTCCACAAGATTTCTCATCGTCACAGTAAAAGCGTTGCCTTGGATAAGGTCGGGCCCCATCGGCCTTTCGATGAACCCTCGAGATTCCAAGGAGAAATTCTTTCCTTTCCTGCCGTAGTCGCGTTGATCCTGAATGGTTATGAATTGATTGGTCAGGCCATGTTTGTCTTTTTTCCCCCCGTAGGAAAATTTTTCCAAAGGCAGGCCGAGAGACCGGGATAGGAAATGGATCAGGTCGAGGGTATTCCAGTGAGACTTTTGGAGAAGATAGACCCTGTATTTCCCGTTCTTGCGGAGAGGCAAATCCGCTTTTTCTTCAACGATAAAATCTTGGGGGATCGATTTGATCATTTTTTGCCCGCTCTTTGAGAAGGTTCTTCATCTTCAGGGGCGGCACTCCTTCGGTCAGACATTGCGGCGCCGATATTTCCCGCAAAAGAAATAATGTTTTGGAAGATTGTCAAAACAGGATCTCTCCTGAGATACTTGAATTGTATAGAGAATATTCGCCGAATTCAATAAAAAGTGCGCGTCTTAGCAGCATCTCATTTGCATTAAACCCGGGCCCATATTAATATTATAATCGCTCATTCAATGGCAAAAACTGCTAAGGTTTATTATTTTTTATTTGCCGTTTTTCTTATTTTTGTAGCCCATTCTCTTTTTTTGAAGTGCCTGGCCGAAGACTCCTTTATTTCCTTCCGGTTTGCCAAAAATTTTGCCAATGGGCATGGATTGGTCTGGAATCTTGGCGAAAAACCTGTTGAAGGCTAGACGAATTTCCTTTGGGTTCTGATATCTGCAGTCCTCATAAAATTCAGATTAAATATTTTATGGCTCTCTCAGGCAATAGGAATCCTCGCAGGTTTGCTGGCCATCTGGTACACCTTTAAATTTTCCTGGAGATTATTCGGGTTTAGCAAATGGCTTTCCTTAATTCCTTGCCTGTTTCTCGCTCTTTCAGGCCCTTTTGCCGCATGGGCAAGCAGCGGCATGGAAACAAATTTGTTTGCTTTGTTTTGCTTGATGGCGGGTTATTATTTTGTGAACCATTGGAAATTCAGGGCCTCTAAAGATTTATTTTTTTGCTTCATCTCTTTATTTTTCGCTACTTTGACCAGGCCGGAGGGCTTTCTCATATTCAGTCTGATTTTAGGTTTAAGCCTTATTTTGTTCCCCCTGAATAAAATCTCGGTAAAAAATCTCGTCTTCCCTTTGCTCTGTTATATCATCCCGTTTTTGGCTTACTTTATCTGGAGGTTGGAGTATTTTGGGTTTTTCTTGCCCAATACATTTTATGCCAAGACAGGCGGCTCTACGCTTCAATACAAGAGGGGATTGGATTATCTGAAGTTCTTTTCCCTATTTTTTTTGGCGCCTTTTCTCCCGGTTGTTTTGATGTTTATCGTTGAAAAAAGAAAGAGTTTTTTAAAAAGAGCGAATATTAAGCGCGGCGTTGAGAATTTTAAAAATAATCTTGGAGTTTATTTGAGCCTCATCGTCGTTTTGCCCTATACACTCTTTATCATCTATGTCGGCGGCGATTATATGGCCATGCACAGGTTTTTTGTGCCCTTGCTGCCTTTCATCTTTATTGTCATGGGGTTTGTTATATCTGAAGTTTTTAAGGCCGCATCCTCCTCCAAATTACAGAAAATTTTGCTTTTAGGATTTTTGGTTTTTGCCGCTGCCGCCACGATTATCCAATCGACTCCCTTGGAAAAAAAGCTCTTTAAGAAACCAGGGTTTAGGCACGGCTCTTACAGAGGTGTAGAAACAGAGAGGTGGCATTCCAACAGATTGTCGCTCTTAGGGAAATTTTTCGATAAGTATAAGAATAATTACGATGAAAGTGTTGCTTCAACGGCTATCGGAGCCATCTCTTATTATGCCGATATGAAGATCATCGACTTTTTTGGGCTGGTTGACCCTTATATCGCCCATAAAACAGCCCGGAATGCAGGACTAGGCATGCCCGGCCATGAGAAATTAGACCTCGATTATCTTTTTTCTAAAAGGCCGACCTATATCATGTACCGAAGAGAATTCACCAAGCGCCCAAGGAATATGAATGAATTCTGGAAGCATCCTATTATCTTAAATGAATACCAAGTGACGGCTGTCTGGTTGAAAGATAAAAGGAATCATGAGGAAGGCTATTTTTCCTTTCTGGAACTAAAGGACAATAAACATAACCCTTAGATAAAAAAATTTTTTCTTAATTCAAGAAAAGCTCGATCACTTGGACAGTGACGTCCGGTTTTTGGAGCGGCAGGCGCAAAATCAAAGCTGCGGCGCCGGCCTCTTTCCTTTCGCCCGGCATAAACCCGATTTCAGAGGAGCGGGTCTCTTCGATAAACTTGATTTCGGAAGCATCATTCAGGAGCTGGGCGTATTTGACCCGTCCGGCAAACCCGTCGACATAGAGCGCTCCCATCGGCCACTCGAGCACATGGATATACAGGCGCTTAGTTTCAGGATTGTAGGTCAGCAGGCAATTTTGCGGCGTTTTGAATTCATCCGGAGCCTGGGTGCAGCCGTAAATGGCGCGGCTGTTGTATTTCATCTATTCGCCGATTCCTTCGAGCCTCTCCTGTGCCCGGCTGTCGAAGGTGCCGCGGGCTGTCGGGCCGACGTTCAAGAGCAGGTTGCCGCCCTTGCTCACGGTCTCGATCAGCATGGCCACGAGCTGGCGGACGCTCTTCCAGGTCGCCTCGTCGCGGTGATAACCCCAGGAGCCTGAAAAAGTCTGGCAGGTCTCCCATATTTTAAAAAGATGATTTGAACAGGCCAAAGGCAGATAGCGTAGGGTTGGTTCGGGAGCTCAAGATCAAAAGCCTAATTCTCTTAGCTGTAACTTCAGGAAAGCGCAGCAGCCGCTTATATCCGATGGTCGTGCCTTTAACAAATTGACGCCATTCCTTCCCGTCCCACGCCTCTAGCGAAAATCCTTCTACTCTCTGCCCGATGCGGATATATTCCTGGAGCATCGCCACATCGAATGTCCGCGCCTCCGGAAGCTCAAACTCAAGAGAGGCCGATTCTACTCCCTTGTCTGTTGTCCAGTAGGTCATCTTATCTTCATCAAGTACGAAGCCGGCTTTATGACCTTTGGCTTCATTGGAGGCTTTGAGAGCGGCGCCGCGGGCAAAATTCTTCTCGAAAGTCCGGTTGAGAATCCTCCGCATTTCCATGAGGCTTTTGATGTCGTTCTCATGAATGCGGCCTCGCTTATCCGGCGGAATGTTGAGAAGCAGGACGGAATTCCGGCCCACGGAGCTGAAATAGATATCCACAAGCTTCTCGGGCGTTTTGACCTCGCCATCCTGGCTCTGATGATAAAACCATCCCGGCCGGATGGATACATCGGTTTCAGCCGGGTACCAGGCCAGCGCCTTAGCGTCCTTGATTTTGCTCCGGCTCCCGAGGTCCTCCGCAGTCATATCTCCAGGGATGAAAAGATCATCGAGGGATGGTGGTTGTTGAGGAGAACGCGCCGCAGCCGCCTCCTGATTCTTGATCTCTATGGGAACGACGCTCCACTCGGTTTCCCTGCCGTATCCCGACTCCGTTCCGACCCAACGAAGGTCCGGTCCCATGCCGAAAATCACTGCCTGCGGCTGGAGCTCCCGGACGACACGATAATAAGATAACCAGTCATAGACCTGCCTCTTTCCGTTCGGACCTTCGCCGCAGGCGCCGTCAAACCAGACTTCCGCGATGGGGCCGTAGTTTGTCAAGAGCTCGCGAAGCTGGCGACGAAAATGCTCATTGTAAGCGGGGGAGTCGCCGTAAGTGGGTTCGTGCCTGTCCCACGGCGAGAGATAAATGCCGAGCTTTAGCCCGGCTTCCCGGCAGGCTATGGCCACTTCCTTCACGACATCTCCCTTGCCGCTGCGCCAAGGGCTCGCCTTTACACTGTGCTCTGTGTATTGGCTCGGCCAGAGGCAGAACCCGTCGTGGTGTTTTGCGGTCACGATGAGTATTTTCATCCCCGCGTCCTTGAGGACTTTGACCCATTGGCGGGCATCGAAGTCGGTGGGGTTGAAGAGGCAAGGGCTTTCCGTCCCTTCGCCCCATTCGCGGTCGGTGAAAGTGTTCATGCCGAAGTGGGCAAAGGCGATGAACTCCCTTTCCTGCCAGGCGAGCTGTCTCGGCGAAGGGACGATTTGCGCGGCTGTGCGCACTACGCTTTCCAGCGATTCTCCCGGCTTGAGAAGGACAAAGTTAAGAGCTGGGGGACGTTCCCTGAGGGGACACGCTGATAGTCTTAAACTTGAGCCGACGAAGAAAAGGCAGCTAAAAAATACAGTGCTGAAAAAAAAGAGGCTGCAGAAGTCGTTTTTCCTCTTTATTGACATAGGATAATATCCTTTTGAAAATCTCTTTAATTTAAGACGAGATGAGTTTAACCATTTTATGCTTCCATGTAAATTAACGGGTTATCTTTCAACCTGCGTGAGTTTGTTAGAGTGGCGGCCAGAGCTTCAATGTTTCAATGGCTTGATGGCCTACCTTTAGCTAGAGGCTATTTTTTTGGCAGGGAAGGGCCTTCCCTCTTCCTCGATTATGTTGACGAGCTCTGGATTTGCCGCCGGAAAGAAGAAATTCAGCTGAACCTCTGTATCCTTCCCTTCTATCTCAAACAAGCGCACGACCACAGAATCATCGTCATCGGCCTTTTTTATGGTGCTGACCAGGACATTCGGGACTGAGACGGAGAAGAAGCTCTTTTCTTCTGAGAGATCGGCACGCGGCCGGGTATCTGAAAATGGATGGCCCGCTTGACGCGTTCACGCGAGTTCATTCGTCGCTTTCCGTTTCAAGTGACCAGCGTGACGAGATACGAGATGGTCAGAATGATCAAGATGACAATCGTGATGAAAGAGATGATGTTGTAGCCTTTTTTGTTGACGTGCTCACCCATCAATTTTTTGTTATTGGTCAGAATCAACATAAAGACAAGGATAGCCGGCAGGACAATTCCGTTGATGATTTGGGAAATATACATCACCGAGAAGAGCGGTATCTTGGGCAGGAGGATTATACCCGCGCCGATAAAAATAAGTAGCGAATAGAGGCCGTAAAATTGCGGCGCCTCGGAAAATTTCTTGTTGACACCGTTCTCCCAGCCCATTCCCTCGCAGACAAGAAACGCCGTGGAGAGAGGGAGGATGGAGGCGGCAAAAAGAGAAGCGTTGAGGAGGCCGAAGGCAAAGAGGGCCGAGCAGTATTTTCCGGCGAGAGGCTTTAGAGCCAAAGCGGCATCAGCAGCCGTTTCCACTCTGATGCCTGCTTTGAAAAGGGTTGCTGCGCAGGTCAGGACGATGAACCCGGCGACCACCGTCACGACGAAGCTTCCGACAATGACATCCAGGCGGGAATGCTTATAATCCTTGACCAGGATGTTTTTTTCCACCACCGAAGCCTGAAGATAAAACTGCATCCATGGCGCAATGGTTGTCCCGACCAGGCCGATGATCATACCCAGTTGCCCCGCGGAGAAGTCAAGCTGAGGCCTGACCAGGCTATTCCCGATTTCTCCCCAATCCGGCTTGGCCAGGATCCCTGAGATAATATAGGTGATGTAAAACAGGCAGGCATAAAGAAAAACTTTTTCTACCGACCGGTATGTTCCCTTGACCACCAAGAGCCAGACGAAGAAGGCACTCAAGGGTACGGATACATATTTCGGGATATGGAAGATCTCTAAGCTGGAGGCGACACCGGCGAATTCAGCGATGATATTTCCGAAATTGGTCAGGACAACGGCGAAAAGCACGTAAACCGTGATTTTCACCCCGAAGTGTTCCCGGATGAGGTCGGAAAGACCTTTGCCAGTCACGACGCCCATGCGGGCGCTCATCTCCTGGATGATGATGAGGGCGATCATGATGGGGATGAGCGACCAGAGAAGGCCGTTGCCGAAAAAAGACCCGGCCATGGAGTATGTGGCTATGCCGCCGGCGTCATTGTCCACGTTGGAGGTGATGATGCCCGGCCCGGCTATGGCCAGAAAGAACAAGAAGCCTTTCCAACGTTGCTTCAGGCTCAACTTTGTCATTGGCTATCTCCGGCCTGCCTTCGTTCTCCGTCTTTCCATCTTAGAGCTCTTTAGCTCTGGCTTCCAAAATATCCTGGAGAGTGATAATTCCCTGGATGACATTCTCTTGGTCGACTACAGGAAGGGCTAAAAGCTTGTATTTATTGAAAAGGTCGGCCACCTGTTCAATCGCATCTTCAGTCTTGATTTTAACCAGGTGAGGGTTCATCAGCTTCTTCAAGGTCTCCTGCTTGTCGCAGATCAGAAGCTGGCGAAGCGTGATGACCCCGACGAGGTGTTTCTCTTCATCCGTCACGTAGAGATAGGCGACCGTCTCGAGGGGGTGGAACACTTTTTTGAATTCTTCAATGGCCTGGGCAATGGTGGTGTCTTGGTGCAAGGCGATGAAATCCGTGGTCATGATGCTTCCGGCCGTTCCTTCTTCGTATTTCAGAAGCTCTTCGACGCTTTCCCGGTAAGGCTTTTCCATCGTCCGAATCAGCTTTTTCATTTTCTCCTCCGGAAGCTCGGCCAAAAAGTCCTTGGCCTCATCCGGTTCCATCTCCTCCAGGATATCTGTGGCCCTCTCCTCGGGGGTTGTTTCGATAAGGGATAGCTGAATTTTGGGGTCGACCTCCTGCAGCGTTTCTGCGGCTGTCTGCAGGTCCAGTGTCTTGAAAAGAGAAGAGCGGTTGGCCTGGTCCAGCTCTTCGATGATGTCGGCCAAGTCAGAAGGGTGAAGCTCGTGCAATTTGCGCAGCGTGACGTTCAGCTTCAGGTTTGTTTTGGGGTCGCTGGCCAGGGGCTGGACATATTTCCAGGAAACCACTTTTTCGGGAAAATGGTAGGAAAAAAGCCAGTTGATGAAAGAATCTGCAGCTTTGATCCATCCCAGGCGCCGCAGGATGCCGCGGATGCCAAAATCCACATGAACGATGCGGAGCTCCTTGTTGACAATGAGAAGATGGATGTCATTCACCCGCTCGATCTTGGCGCCGAAGGTGTCGACCACCTGTTTGTCCAAAAGGTCGGCCCGGAGAAGGATTTCTTCCCGGCCGACTTCAAGAGGGAGAAATCTGTTTTCAGCCTCAGGCTTTAGGGTAACGATCTCTCCGTTAAAGCTTTCCACATCAGCCCAGTCCAGGGCCAAAGGCTTCTTGAGGCGGCTCCTCTTCACGGCCAGGGTGGTGACTTTGGGAAAGAGCTCTCCTAACCTCACTTTGAGGTCATCGAGTTTTCCGACCGACCGACCCTGAGAATTGATCACGGCCCGGCCCTGGAGCTCGGAGAAAAAAATAAACATCTTGAGGCCGGGCTCCGGCGCTGTTTCTTTGTTGGCCGGCGCCTTTTTTTCTATTTCGTTTCCTGGATTCAGATTCATTCCGGCGTTACCCCTCTATTTCTTTCGAAGCTTTTTTAATTGCTGGGTAGCGGTGTCAACAGCCTTTTTGATCTCAATATTGTCAGGATCAAAGAGCAATATTCCCTGCCAGAGCGAAATGGCCTCGGCAAGATTCCCTTTTCTGTACTGTTCCAACCCTTTTTGGGTGAGTCGGGTTCGGCATTTTTTGAGCCCCTCCTCCAAAGAGCCGCTTGAAAAAGCGGGCGGCTGAGCTACTTTTTCGTAAAAGGAATAATTCTTCCCCAAGACAGAGTAAGCCTTTCCCGCGGAGGCAAAATCTTCTTTGGCCGAAGCTTCGTCGGCCAGGCGTTT
>CAZKEW010000001.1:26972-31672 GCA_964551885.1 uncultured Eubacteriales bacterium | reverse complement strand
GTTTCATCTCCTCAAGAGTCTTGATGTACTCTTTCAGAATTGTTTTTTCTTGGGGATACTTTTTTAGGGCCGCGCAGTAAGAATCTATGGCCTTTTGGAGTTCCCCCGCCTCGAAGTATCCCCGAGATTGGGAAAGGAGCGGCTCAAACGCTGGTTTTTTCTGAGTGACACACGATGCCAAGAAGACGCCGGAAAGGAGAAGCGGTAGCAGGAAAGCCTTGCTCCGAGAGGTTTTCATGATTTTATATCCTGGATCAACGGAACATTTCTGCCGTTTTTTTCTCCAAAAGCTTTATGAATCTTGCCGTCAGGTCTGGGTGAAATTGTTTTCCGGCAAGGTCCGTAATCTTTCTCCGGGCATCCTCTTCGGTGAGGGCGTCTCGATAAGGCCTGTCAGAAGTCATGGCGTCATAGACATCAGCCAGCGATATGATGGCCGCGGTCAGCGGAATCTTATCGCCGGCCAGACCGTCAGGATAGCCTGTCCCATCGTACCACTCATGATGGTGTCTGATGGCCGGGATATACTTGAAAAGCGAGGCAGCCTTGGAGAGAATTTCGGCGCCGTACTCGGTGTGTCTCTTCATCTCTCTCTTTTCTAAGGTGTCGAGTTTGCCTTTCTTGAGGAGAATGGAATCGGGAAGTTTGATTTTCCCCACATCATGGAAAAGGCAGGCAATCTCGAGCTCCTCGAGCTCCTCCTTCCCCAGGCCCATTTCTCGGCCGAGCTCCATGGATAATTGAGCAACCCGTGTGGAATGACCGAGCGTATAGGTATCCCGGGCATCAATAGCGGCCGCAAGGACTCTGACAGTAGCAATATAAGCCGCCTCGAGGTCTTGGGCATATTTGCTCAGCTTGTCGCGCTGGGCTGTGATCAGCGCTGTCATTTCGTTGAAGCTCTCCGTCAGTCTGCCGAGTTCATCTTGGGAATAGATGCGCAGCGGCCGGCTTCTTTTTCCCTGCTTGAGTTCTGTTACACCCGCAGAGAGCTCTTGGATGGGCCTGGTCAGAAGAGAAGAGAGGAGAAGGCTGCTGGTAACGCCGAGAAGGAGGATCCCGGCAAAGACCGAGAGCATTTTCTTCTGGGCTTCATGCTGGGCTGAGACCAGAGCGGATTTGTTTATTCCCAGGATGACAAAGCCTAAATCTTTATCCATGAACATCACGGGGCTTGAGATCTCAAAAAGGCTGCCAGATTTTTCCGGTATTTCTTTGATGACCGTCCCGTCCTCGTTTTTTTGGAAGATGGGGCCTTCCGCAGGGCTGAATTTCTCACCCGTTTGCTTGATTTCGCTATGGACGAGAATTTCCCTGGCGGGGTCGACGATGGCGATATATTCGATATCTGGATTGGAATTTTTGATCTTATAAACGATATTATCGAGGCCGAGGAGATCCTGAGAAAGGAGGCTATAGCCTGCGGTGGAAGCCATGCTTCGGCCCAAGGCCTCGGCCCGCTTGATCACCTCGCTCAGGATGTGTTGGTTCATGATCCGAGCGGTGACGATATAAAAAACGAGCGTGGTTGAAACAAGGAGCAGAAGAACAAACAGGGAAGCTTTAACTCGAATTTTCTTGAAAGGCGCCAGAATATTTTCTTTGGTCATGGATATTTTTTAAGCGTAGCAAAGTCAGAGGGAGTTTTCAAGAAAAGCTTCTCTTATTTTTCTCCCAGGTTCCCCCTGAATTGACGAATTTTTTTACAGATTGGAGAGCTCGAGGCAGATTGTTCTTGGTCAAGGCGGTTTGAATAAAGTCCGGGACGCTGAAGCGCAGCAAAACCCTGCTGCCGTAGCGGGCGAGAGTTTTGCCGGAGCCGAAGGGGTAGAATCTCCAAAAACCATTGAGCTCTTTGATGTCACTCTTGAAGTCGTGGTCCAAGCGCCAACGAAAATGGAGATTTTTTTCGTCAAATTGATGGACCTGGCGGTAGACAAATATTTTCGTCAAAAGTTTGATGGTAAATTCGAGGTTGTCTCCGGTTGAGCTTTTAAAAATGACAGTCACTTTTTTGACTTCATCGAGATACTTGACTTGGTCTTCGGTCTTGGAGAGAAGCCGCCATACTTCTTCCGGCGGCTTATTAAAAACCAACGCCGCTTCAATCAGTGTCTTTCCCCCCGGGGTCTTGACCACGCTTTCGGGCAGGATGATTTCTCCCTGAGCGAGTTTCTGCTTTTGCTCGAGGGTCAGGCCGGCTAATCCATCGGGCCCAAAGTCGGGCATTTCTTGGGGATGGGTGAGAACGGGCCGAAGGACAAACATCATGATGAAGAATATCTTTGCCTGTTGGATGGTCATAATTTCGCTTTTCGATATCAAGAAGCTTTCTAACAGACCACGTTCAGAGCTTGAGGAATGACAGTGAATTGAATTTTTTTGAAGGAAGCCGCCTCTCCGCTGCCGCCGAGGATTTCCCCGTCCGCTTGGACCTGGAAGGCTTGCTCCGATGATATTTCGAAGGCGCGCGACCGCAAAATTTTGACTTCTCTCGCTTTAACGTGCTTTCCCTTTCTTGCTAAGGCGGCGAGATAAGCCAGACGGGCAAAAGAGCAGGCTTTGATCAGGCAGCCGTCCAGCCGACCGTCATCCGGCCGGGCCGCCGGATTTATTTTTCTACCTGTGGCCCAATAGCGGATGTTGCTGAAAACAGCCAGGACAAATTGTCCCTCAACTTTGCCCTCCTCTGATTCTATGGTCAAGGACAACGGGATTTTTTTTGTCCGGTAGGAATGGATGATGCCCAAGGTCCCGACCAACCCTTGAATTCTGGCCAGGCGAGGCCTTTTATAGGTCAGCTCGTCAACGTACTTATTCACCCAGGCACCGAGCCCGATATTGGCCTGTCCCACAAAATATTTGAGGATCGTCCTCTCTTTCGAGATGCAGCCCAGGTCTATTCTTGTTGTTTTCCCAGCTTTTAGGACCGCGCACGCTTTTTCAAGAGTATCAACCCCGAATTCTCTGCTGATGTCGTTGGAAGAGCCCAGTCCGATCATCCCCAAATTGACCTCCTCTCCTGTTTTCATGATCTCATCAACCATGATGTGAAAAGTGGAGTCTCCGCCTGCTCCGGCCAATGTCTTGAAGCGGTGGGAATTCTGCCTGGTCAGTTCTTTTAAATTTTCTTCGCTTTGGGTGACAAACAAATCATGCGGAATGTCAAATCTGCGGAGAAGCTGCTCCAACCGGTTCTTGTTCTTTAAGGCTTTTCCTTTTCCCGCTGACGGGTTGAATAGAACGGCAATCTTATCAGTGGACATATGAATTTTTTTTAATCCAAATCTCTGGCAAAAGCAAATTTTAAAAAGAGAGCGTCTCCCAGATAGCTTTAAACAGCCTGCAATTTGACGGTGAGCGTCCGTTTTTGTCCGGACCGCACAACCTCGACTCGGACTTCATCTCCCACTTGGTAGTTCTCGAGAATTTTATAAAGGTCATTTGTGGAACTGATTTTCTTGCCATCAATAGAAATGATGGCATCTCCGAGTACCAAATTGCCCTCTCTATCATAGCGTGTGGGAACCATTCCGGCTCTGGCGGCCGCCCCTTTGGGGTCCATATCGATGATGAGCACTCCGTCAATTCCGATCTGTTGGGCGAGATAATCTTCAGCCGCTTGGATGCCGAGCCCGGGCTGGATGACTTTTCCATAGAGGATGAGCTGAGGAACAATGCGGTTTACGGTATCTATAGGCACGGCAAACCCGACCCCGGCGTAAGCGCCCGAAGGGCTATAGATGGCGGCATTGACGCCTATGCATCTTCCAGAGCTGTCCAGCAGAGGGCCGCCTGAATTGCCTGGGTTAATGGCTGCATCCGTTTGAATAACACCTTGGATCGGACGGCGGGTGAGGGATTCGATTTCCCGGCCGAGAGCGCTAATGATGCCTGTGGTCAGAGTATGATCCAAGCCGAAAGGGTTTCCGATGGCAAAGACAGACTGCCCGACCTTGAGGTCTTGGGAGGCCCCGATACGGATGGGCCGCAATTTATCCTTCGGAGCTTTTACCTTGAGGACAGCCAGGTCTTTGTCCGCCGCGTAGCCCACCAGATCGGCTTTCCATTTGGACTGGTCGGATAAGGTCACCTGGACATTCTGGGCCTCGTAAATGACATGAAAATTCGTCACGATGTGCCCTTCCTCGTCCCAAATGAAACCGGACCCTGTCCCTTGAGGGATTTCAAAGACATTAAAGCTGAATAAGTCCCTCTTATAAACCAGGGTGGTGATATAGACAACGGAGGATTTTGCTTCTTCGAAGATACTAATGGCGGTTTGCTCCTCTGGCAGGAGAGGTCCGCGCGCTGAAACCGGGCGGGTTGGAAGGGGCTTTCCCAGCGGTTGAGGGTAAAGGTTGAGACCGGCCATCCCTAGCGCAAGAAACGTCAGGGTAAAAATGCGAAAAGCTTTTTTCATTGCCATCGAACACCTCTCAAAGAAATTTCAGTGAGAAATATATTCCCACAAAGAGAGAGAGTCAAGGAAAGCGGTTTTTGTGGTTGCCGGCTGGGTTTTTTTATGTTCTAAACTCTTCCCGAGTAAGGAGCCTGCCATGGAGCAATTTTATCTGAATCTCACGAGATGGGTGGATCATACGGCCTACAATATTTGGTCTTACCTGCTCTTTCTTCTCTTTGCCGTTGGAGCCTGGCTGACGCTCAAAACGGGTTTCATCCAGTTCAGGCGACTCGGG
>CAZKEW010000001.1:0-26872 GCA_964551885.1 uncultured Eubacteriales bacterium | reverse complement strand
TCGGGACCGGCAACATGATGCAGGCCAATCAAATGGCATTAGCGTTCAACAGCGAGTTTGGAATTCCCAAGGCCTTGATCGGCGGCATTGTCACTTTCCTTGTTGCTCTTGTGGTGATCGGCGGGATAAAGCGCATCGGTGCTGTGGCGGAGAAAATCGTGCCGACCATGCTGATCATTTATTTTGTTTTCGGGTTTATCGTCATTTTTGCCCATATCACTTACATCCCCCAAGTCATTTATCTTATCTTCAAGCATGCTTTTACGCCCGCTGCCGCTGTGGGGGGATTTCTGGGGGCAACGGTAAAGCGTGGCCTGCAGATGGGGTTCAGGCGCGGGCTGCTCTCCAACGAAGCGGGCTTGGGCAGCGCTCCCATTGCTCATGCCGCCGCCCAGACCCCTTCCCCCGTCCACCAGGGATTGATGGGCATCGGCGAGGTTTTCATCGATACTCTCGTTATCTGCACGATAACAGCGCTGATCAACCTTTCCACCGGCATGTGGCAGAGCGGCCTAAACGGGACGGCCATGACCGCCGCTTCCTTCTCCAAGACGGTGCCGGTCGCCGGCGGGCTTGTCGTCGCGTTTTCGTCCTTCCTCTTCGGCTACACGACTCTCATCGGCTGGTATTACGGCGAACAGTGCATGAAGTACCTTTTCGGAATCAAAGTCACCTATCCTTACAGAGTGGTCTTTGTTACCCTTGTTTTCATCGGCTCTGTTATCTCTATCGAGCTCGTGTTTTATATCGGCGACATCGCCAACGCCTTCATGGCTCTGCCCAACCTTGTTGCCCTGGCTCTTTTAAGCGGGACAGTGGCTAGTACGGCCAAAACTTTCTATAAGAAGTATCCGAGGATAGAAGATTTTGATAGATAGGAGGGGCTTCATGTCATCTCGACTGGAAGAATTCCGCGCCTACCGGGAGAAAATGAACGAAAAAATCCTCGCCGGCGGTCACCTGGGAATCAAACGCTTCTTCAACCTGGATACGACAGCTTACCGGGATGGAGCTCTGCCTGGGAAAACGAAGGAATTATTAGGATTGGTCGCTTCGGCGGTGCTTCGCTGCAACGACTGCATCGACTATCATCTCTTCCAATGTGTCGAGGTTGGCTATACAGATGCAGAGCTTGACGATGCCCTCAATGTGGCTTTGATTATTGGCGGCAGCATCGTCATTCCTCATCTGCGCCACGCCTATGAGACGATTGAGCTTTTGCGCCAAGAAAAATCTTAATCTGTCTTCCTTCTAAGCTGCGGGCTTTTGGAAGACAAGGCTCAAGTAGGCTGTTTTTCCCGTTTTAAGCCGCTTATACACCCGGGTGCCCACCAAGCCGGCAAATTCATGGAAGAGTTTTGAGAGTAACCGAGGCGCCTCCCTTTGAATAAGCCCGAGCTTCTGGTTGTGGTCTGCCTCTAGCGCCGCAATAACATTGGGAGTGATATTGGTTTGCTTCAACTGGATCATTCCTGAGCCCTGCAGTTGTTCTTGAAGGATGCTGAGATGCTCTTTGTCGCGGAAATCGGCGAAAAGGAAGTATCCTCCCGGCCGAAGCACTCGCTCGACTTCGGAGAGAAACTTCTCCATGTTATTGTAGCAATGGGAGGATTCGACGTTCATGATCACGTCGAAGCTTTGATTGCCGAAAGGAAGATCCTCTGCATCCCCGGTCACAAAAGCGAGCCCTTCTACGGGATAAGTCTTCCGACAGAGCGCCATGGCGCTTTCCGAGTAGTCCAGGCCGACCATGGACTTGACACTCAAATACCGTTTAACATAATCAGCTCCGCCTCCTCGGCCGCAGCCGATCTCGAGGACTCTTCGCCCGTTCAAGATAACAGCTTCGGCGAGATGATGATAAAGCTGAATGGAGCAACGATTGGACTCGTCAGCCGAATCTAACTCTGGCGGCTGGAACTCATGGTCTGTATTGGAAAAGCCATAGTTCATGAACTTCCAATCATCTCCCTGGTAGTACTGGGCCATAAACTGGTAAAGGAGGCGCTTGGATGACTTTTTAAAGCGCGGTGAAAGGTTGACTAATTTTGAGTAAAAAGCAAAGAACATTTTCGTTTTGCCCTAATCGGCCTAGCGCCTTCAAAAAGCTGACCTGCCCTGACTCTTGTCATCCAAAATGCCTTTTGGTCTTTAACAGGCCCCCTTCTCAACTTTGAAATTAACTTATACATGAGGAAATAATAAAAGTCAATCGGACAGAGATAAGGGAAGCAATCGCCAAACTTACTTTTGGGAAGGGAAAAAATAAAATAGGGAGGGGAGAAATGAGAATGCATCAGCCGGACCTGAAAGGGAATTGTCTAGCCCGGTGTTTTTTTCTTTTGGGATTATTTATTTTAGCTTTTAGTCAAGCCCAGGCTCGAGCCCAAGAGGAATTGAGGGGAATACCCGTTTTTAACGTGAAAGCTTTTGGGGCGACAGGGAAAAAATCAGACAACGCCCACGCCGCCAGCCAGAAGGCGGTTGACGCCTGCGCGGCAGCGGGCGGAGGCGTGGTCTATCTTCCCCCCGGAGAGTACACTTTGGGGACGATCCATCTCCGCAGCCACGTGCGTTTCTTCATCGAAACTGGAGCGACCCTCTATTCCATCAAGGACAAAAATGCCTTTGACAAAGACTCTCTCTTCTACGGCGAAGACCTCGTGAATATTACCCTGGAAGGCCGCGGCACAGTCAACGGCGAGGCTGCGTACGAATGGCGGCCGAAAGGTGATTTCCACGACGACTTCATCTACCCGAACCAGGTCGAGATGGAAAAGCTCGGCAAACCCCTTGTCCGCTCTTTCCCCAGGACGGACCAATTCGGGAAGCTCGTCCTCCTGCTGAGGTGCAAGGACGTTCGGATCACCGGCCTGTCTTTCATCGATTCTCCTTCCTGGACTATACATCCTTATGGCTGCGAACGGATGGTGATCGACGGCGTTTATATCCGATCCAGCCTGAAAGAAGGCGTCTGGGCGGACGGCATCGACCCTGACGACTGCAAGGACCTGCGTATTGCCAACTCGACAATCGAGACGGGTGATGATGCCCTCGTCTTTTATTCCATGAACTGGTTCGGCCCGGCGCTGCCCTGTGAAAACATCACCGTCACCAACTGCCGGCTGTCATCGGCCTCGAGCGCCCTGAAATTCTGCGACGGCAACATGAACTGCATCCGGAACGTGACCATCGATAACTGTGTCATTACCGGCTCTAATCGAGGCATCGCCTTCATGACCTTCGACGGCGGCTAGGTCAGCGATGTCGTGCTCTCCAACCTGACCATCGAGTGCGTGCGCCATGACTGGTTCTGGTGGGGTGACGGCGAGCCATTCCATTTCAGCGTCAAAAAGAGGAGCGAAGTGCACAAAACGTGGAAAAAAGAGGACGACCGGCCTGCCGGCTCCATCCGGAACGTCCTGTCGAGGATGCTCAGGTCCGCCAGTCGAAAGCTTTGAGCGGGACAGAGGTCTTTTGCGAGGTCAGGGGAGAGTGCAGCCGCGGCATCAGTCTTTTCGGAAATGATTTCCTCCAGGCTAAGTTTCCTTGCCGCCTCGCCCCGGGTGTCCAGGCTAATGAAGTCAAGGCCCAGAACAATCTGGCGGCCGAAAAATAGATTTCTTTTAGAGAGAAAGACAAAGCGAAGGCGCTAGAACCTGATAATACCGAGGCAGCCAAGGCGCTGGCCAAAATTCAATAATGGGTCTTAGATAATTAGATGCAGAGGACAGAAGTTTCCTAATCAAAAACAAACAAAAAAAAGTAGTAAATTGCATTTAGAGAGGAGGATCATGGACTTGAGGTGCTCTTTTAGAAAGGGGATATTTTTATTGTCTTTCGGGCACAGTCGAGCCTGGTACCTTGGGAAGCGTCCCTAGATTTTACTCAAATAGGGAAGAAGCTGACGGCGGTATATGTTGTCCCAAACAAAGTTATGGATGACCTTTCTGTACATCTTGTGGGGACCCGATTTAGTAGCAAATTCCAAAATTTGGTCAGCGATTTTCACAGGGGCATCTCTCAGAGAAAAGAAGTAAACGTCATTCTGACCTATTTCTCTGAAGGGAGGGATATCAGAGCAGAATATAGGAAGTTTGCTCATCCCGGCTTCCAAAAGAGGAATGCCAAACCCTTCCTGAAGGCTAGGGAGAAAGAGGATATCGGCGATCAAATACAAGTCCCTCATCGTAATCACATCCAGCGTTTGTTTTTCGCCACTCTTATAATAATATTCAGCCATGATCAGAACATGCTGGTCAATCTTTAGTTTTTCAGCCAGCTTCTTAAGCTTCCCATAATAACGCCAGGCTTTTACCTCATGTGGATCATAGGAACCGGTAACGAGCAGCCATGCCTGGAAGCCTCTGTCGTGGAGAGCGCGGAGGACTTGGATCGAAAGCTCAATATTCTTCCGGGTAAGCAGCCGTGAGGGCTGCACCATCAAGAATTCGGCTTCAAAGAGATTGTTCTCTTGGATGACTCGGACGGTCGCGGGATCGAGCTGGAAAAAGCGGATAGGATCGATGCCGTTAGGTATCA
Organism: uncultured Eubacteriales bacterium; assembly: GCA_964551885.1. Taxonomy (GTDB): domain Bacteria; phylum Acidobacteriota; class Aminicenantia; order Aminicenantales; family UBA8522; genus CAZKEW01. Next base: position 22,330 of record CAZKEW010000001.1, on the reverse strand, counting down.
CCTTGATCCGGCTTGGGGAGCTGTAAAGCTTGAGGAATTGCTTCTTTCGACTTTCGGAGATGGCAATATAATGAATCTGCGGATTGTATTTGTGCAGGACCTTCCACGGTGCTTCATCCAGATAAGCGGGATGTTTTTCATAGAAGAAGGGTGAGTCGTGATTCCAGCTGACGACCTTGATCTTTTTTGTTTCTGCCAGTCTGTGCAAAGCGTAGGTCAGCGGCAGATTATAATGCATGGTGAGGACATTGTGAGCAATAAGGATGTCGAATTCTCTGAGGGTTTCATCCAGATAGTTAAAGAGGGTATCCACAAGCGCCTTGAATTCGCGTTGGCACTTAGAGAGATTTTCCTGGACTTTAAGAACTCGGGGATGGCGTGAGCCCAGCAAGGGGTTGATCTCCACTGCGTGCGTACCGATAAACCGGCCGCCCTTGCCAGCGAAAACCTTTACTGGGTGATAATAGCGCTGAAAAAGCAAAGCCTGTTCATGGAGAATTTCCTCAACTCCTCCAATTATGGGAGGGCAAGTGTAATGCAGAAGGGCGATACGGATGGGCTTCATTTTTGAATCTTACCTCTGAGCTTGAAAGGGACTGATAAGATGCATTAATTTTTGCTCCAGGACCTCGTAGGAAAAGTATCTTTGGGCCAGTTGGTAGTTGGTTTCCACCATCTCTTTGAGCTTGTTTGTATCGCTCAGAACTTCCTGAATTTTCTGGATGGCGCGGGAGGAGATGAAGGTATTTATTATGATCACGTTAAAACCTTTGGGTTCTATGTCCGCTACATAGATGGAATAGCGGTTAACGACGATCGGTTTTTTGTAATAAACCGCTTCTAAGAAGGCATTCCCGAAGCCCTCATAGCCGCTGGGATAGGTTACAAGGTCCGCGCAATTGTAGATATCGGCTATGGTAAAGAAATTTTGCCCGCCGGTGTCGCTGCACCGGTCTGGAGCGATCAAATGGTCGATGAAGACGATTTCCACGCCCATTCTCTTGGCGTATTCCATTACGCGCTGATAATAGTCGTCTCCTTCATCACCGGAAGCGTGAGAGATGACCAGGCGCGGCCGGGTCAAATGGAGTTGCTGGATGAGTTCGATAGAGCGCTCGATGCATTTGCGCGGAACCACTCGGGTTGGTTGGAGGATGAATAAACCTCTTTCCTCGAAACCAACCTTCTTTCTTAGTTCCCGACAGTAGGCATCAGGTTCAGGAGGTTTAACTGCGAAATTGAGAACGTTGGGGATGACCGTGTTGGAAATACCTCGCTGGAAACTCAACTGCTCAGAGGCGAGTGAATTGATGACCACATGAACGATGGAAGGCAGCGGAGGTGGAAAGGCCATATTCAGATAATCCCGGCAGGCATTGATCAAAAAGCGGTCTCGCTCCCAAGCAAAATCATGGTGATGGGCGATCGTCGGAATTCCCGTTTCGGCGATAAATTCCGTAAGGGCGAGTCCTAGAGGGATATTCATCGGGATCGCCAGGGCATTTTCAGGGATGATCAGATCGAGGGAGAATTTCTTCTTGAAATCATACAAGGCCGCTTTTAACCTATCTTTGATTTTTTGGATTTTCTCAGAAATTTCTGGTTTACGCGTTCGCACCCCAAAGACACCCGCACTGATATCTTTGATCTCGGGGTGGTCAAAATAGGCTTCAGGCACGAGATGACTTTTATCGGCGGGACGATCCAATTTCCCAGCAAAATAGGAACAGCTAATGCCGTTGCGTTCGAGAACTTCAGCCCATTTCTTGATTTCAAGCGTTACACCATCGGTGCCGGCAATGCGGGTAGAGATGATACCGGCATTTTTGATGATACCTGAGCGCTTTCGAGAAGGCATTTTTCTCCTCGCCTTGAGAGATATTTCTTTTTTATTTTTTATCTTTAAGCTCTGGAGAAATGAGGGGGTCTTGTTGACTGACCATAATGGTTTGGGTTGGATAAGCAAACTCGATTCCCTCTTCCTCGAACCGGCGGAAGATAGCTAGGTTGATAGCTTCCTGGATGTTCATATAGATATTATAGTCCGGAGTCTTGACATAATAGACATTTTCGAAATTCAGGGAAAAATTGCCAAACTCTTTAAAATGGGACCTGTCGAATCGGGCGAGTTCCTGGGCTTCGATAATCTCCCGGATCATTCCGGGAATGACCGCAAGTTTTTCTGCCGGCGTCTGATAAGTCACCCCCACAGAGAAGACCGCTCGGCGTTCCTCCATCCTTTTGAAATTTTTGATGCGGCTTTTCAATAAGTCGCTGTTGGAAAAAACAATCTGCTCGCCGCTCAGGCTGCGAATGCGAGCCGTCTTTAACCCAACGTGTTCCACTGTTCCCATAAGATTATCCACGATGATGAAATCTCCGATCACAAAGGGCTTATCCAGGATGATGGAAATATGGGCGAAGAGATCGCCGAGGATGTTCTGTACAGCCAGCGCGACGGCGATGCCGCTAACTCCTAAACCCGCCACGAGCGCTGTGATGTTGATGCCTAAGTTATCCAGTGCCAGCAGCAGCACGACAGACCAGAGGGCGATACGGACCAGAAACCCCAGCGCTGTGAAGGTGGTTAGGCTGGCCGCATCTTCTTCCTTTTTTTGCCTGATCGATCGTTCGCGCCAGTAATCGAAAAAGCCGCTCCCCCAGATAACTCCTTGAAAAAGGAGGGCGATGACCATCAGTTTGTTGATGACCACTTTTGTTGGGCTGGGCAGAGAGAGAAAATGCGAGCCCAAAAAGACCGCGAACATCAAGAGGAAGAAGTATTTGATGCGCCGAATAAGTTCGGCGACAAAGTCGTCGATATCCTTGTCCGTCCGCTTGGCATAAGCCTCGGCTTTTCGCTGGAAAATTATTTTCAGAAGGCTCAAAAGGGCAAAGCTGACCAGGGCGACGGACAAGGCTATGATCCAGGCCCGGATCGTGTTGTCAGAGAAAGTTTCTTCTAAGATCTCCATGGCCTGCTCTCTTTGTTCATCCCTATTAAGAACTTTTCGCTAAAATTCTCTTCTATCATAAGTCATCAAAAAAGAGAATGCCTGCAGGAACTGCGAAAAATTGAACCCTTTTTTTGCCCAGCATGACCTCCCGGAACGCCCGCATCGCCGGAGCCGGATGTACTCCAAAAGAAAAAAGGTCAGGCAAAGCTTTTCAAGGCTTTTTCTTCGCTATCGAAAATCTCGAGGATTCTTGTCAGACCGGAGTAATTAAAAATGAGCCAGATCTTGTTGGAGAGGCCGGCTAATTTCAGCTTGCCTTTTTTCTCTTGCACCGCGATGTAGGAAGCTACGATATCGCCGATCCCGTAGCTGTCGATGAATTCGACTTTGGCGAAATTGAGCAAGATGTTCATTTTTCCGGAGGCGAGTCGCTCTTTGATCAAATTTTGAAGGGAAGGCGTATATTCTTCCGAGAGCCTGATTTCGCCGGCAAGGTCCATGATGACGACGTCATTTTTTTCTCTCAGGCCGAATTGCATTTTGTCCCTCTTTTCCCCTGTCCTTTGATTTCGACTCTCCTGAGCTTGCTTTTATTATTGAAAATTGCTTTTATTTTGGCAAGAGGTTTATTTCCAGAGAAAGAACAAAAGGCTATTTTTTCAAGGTGAAAGTGGTGCAGGCGGGATCGGGCTGAAAGGCATAGATGTCATCCGTGTATTGGCTTATGCAGGCCTGGCTCTGCTGGCCGTTGCCGTAGGCTTGTCCGGTGACTTTAAATTTTATGTTGGCCAATGCTCCGTTGCTGTTCTTGGCAATAGAGGTTCCTTGGCCCACAAATCCTCCGATTCTCAACGTCCCGGGGCTGGCTTCATTTCCGTCCACAGCTGCCCAGCTTCCAGTCAAGCTTCCGTTGGTCACTTCCTGGGATTGGAACATCTTGGTGTCGAATGTGACTTCCAACCCGAAAACACGAATCTCCTTGGTGTTGCCACTAATGATGATAGAGACGGTGATGACGGTGTCCTGTCCTGCCGAGCTGGGATTGCAGGACACCGAGATGGCCTGCTGTCCGGGATTATCTATAGTGGCGGTTGCAGGGGTTTTCTTGCAGCCGCCGGGTATAAAGAGAAGGAGGAGAAGAAGGCTTGCCGAGGCAAAAAATTTTCTTGAGGGCATTTTCAACCCAACACTATTATAGCCATATTAAGTTTTTATTTGAAGCTGGAAAGAGAAAAAACAAGAGCTCAATATTTTAGTCGAACGAGTGGCAAGATAGGGACGGTTCTCAGAGAGAACCGTCCCCAGTTCCCCAGACGGAAGGCGGAGAATGGGTCAAGAAATCTTGAGTCAAAAGCCCCAACCCTCAGCCTAAGACCTTGCTGGGCCGGCCCAGGCTTTACATCTTGCCGGCTATGAATTATCATAATCATTGAAAAAGGTAAACCCATGACACATTCAACAACCATCATCTGTGTCCGACACAAGGGCCGTCTGGCCATGGCGGGAGACGGCCAAGTCTCGATGGGCCAGACCATCCTGAAGCAAACGGCCAGGAAGATCAGGTGGCTTTACAAGGATAAAGTCTTGGCCGGTTTTGCCGGGGCCACCTCAGATGCTTTCGCCTTGTTCTCCCGGTTTGAGAACAAGCTCGAGGAATACCGGGGCAACCTGTCCAGGGCGGCTATCGAGCTGGCCAAAGATTGGCGCCTGGACAAGGCCCTGCGGCAGCTCGAAGCCCTTCTTATCGTGGCCGATAAGGAGAGCGCCTTCCTCATTTCCGGGACGGGCGACGTCGTCGAGCCGGATGATGGGATCATTGCTGTCGGCTCGGGAGGCCCGTATGCCTTGGCTGCGGCCCGCGCTCTCGTCAAACATACCGACCTCTCTGCCAAAGACATCGTTCTTGAAGCGCTGAGAATCAGCGCCGGCATCTGCGTTTATACGAACGAGCAAATTATCGTCGAGGAGCTGTGAATGGCTATTGCCCTTGCGAAAACGACAGAAAAAATTCCAGAAGAAGGGAAAGAATCCGAACTTACACCTAAGGAGATCGTTGCCGAGCTGGATAAATTCATTATCGGCCAAAAGCCGGCCAAAAGAGCTGTGGCCATTGCCCTTCGGAATAGATACCGGAGGAGGAAGCTTCCGCCAGAGCTTGGCGATGAGATCGCTCCCAAGAATATCCTGATGATCGGTCCCACCGGCGTGGGAAAGACCGAAATCTCTCGCCGTCTGGCCAAGCTGACCTTGTCGCCTTTTCTCAAAATCGAAGCCAGCAAGTTCACCGAGGTGGGCTATGTCGGCCGGGATGTGGAGTCGATGATCCGGGACCTGGTGCGCATTTCCGTGGATATGGTCAAACAAGAAAAAATCGAGGAAATCAGGGAAAAGGCCAAGAGCAATGTGGAAGAAAAAATCCTTGACTTCCTTCTCCCACCGCTAAGAAGAAAGGAAAGCTCCCCGGCGGAGGACGATTACACGCGGTTTCAAGAGACGAGGGAAAAGCTGCGCAAACAGCTGCGCGACGGGTTGCTTGAAGACCGTCTCATCGAGATCGAGATGAAGGAAAAAATGGCTTCGCCGTTTGAGATTTTTTCCAATGCGGGGGTCGAGGAAATCGGGATTCACATCCAGGAGATCATTCCCGGTTTCTTGGGTGGAAAATCCAAGAAGCGCAAGGTGAAGATCAAAGAAGCCAGGGAATTCCTGATGGAAGATGAGCAGAAGAGACTGATTGATATGGATCAGGTCGCCCGTCTGGCTGTCGAAAGGGTCGAGCACTCGGGGATCATCTTTCTCGATGAAGTCGATAAGATCGCCGGCCGGGAATCCGGCCATGGCCCGGAAGTAAGCCGCGAGGGCGTCCAGCGTGACCTCCTGCCGATCATTGAAGGGACGACAGTCAACACGCGCTATGGCCTGGTCAGGACCGACCACATTCTTTTTATCGGGGCCGGGGCTTTTCATGTCTCCAAACCCGCCGACCTCATCCCGGAGCTTCAAGGCCGATTTCCCATCCGCGTTGAGCTCACCTCCCTCAACAAGGAGGATTTCGTCCGGATCTTGACTGAGCCGGAGAATGCCTTGATTAAGCAATATAAAGCCCTTATGGAGACAGAGGGAGTCCTGGTTGAGTTCACCGAGGATGCCGTCGACGAGATCGCTGATGTTGCCGAGAAGGTCAATGAAGATTCAGAAAACATCGGAGCCCGGCGGCTGCATACTGTAATGGAGAAAGTCATGGAAGAAATCTCGTTTGCGGCTCCCGACAACATCAAGGAAAAAAATATTTTGATCGATAGACAGTATGTCCAGAGTCAACTCCAGGATATTCTCAAGAACCAAGACTTGCGGCGTTTCATCCTTTGATGAAGAGGTGCATTTCTCTCTCTCTTCTTTTCTATGCTTTCCTCATTTCCACTGTCTGCGGGAAAAAAGGCCCGCTCCAACCTCCTGTTGTGAGAGCCCCTCAGGCCGTTAAAGATTTTAGCCTTTTTCAGAAAGGGGATAAGCTCATCCTGAGCTGGACCAATCCCACAGCTTATGTGGACGGGGATCCGCTTAGAGAGGTTGCAGAAGTTGAAATCTGGATGGCCGAGGAAGATAAAGGTGAGGGGAGCCCGCGGGAAAAACTGACCGTAGAAGAGTTTGAAGATAAAGCTAAGCTCCTGACCAGGATAAATAAGGGCCAATTCAGATCCCTTCTTCAAAAGGGGGCCGAAGCTCAACAGATCTCCTATGTTTATCCGCTGCAGGCCGAGAAAATCGGCCAGAAAGTTATGACCTTTGCGGTGAGGATTAAGGATGAGAAAAGAAGAGCATCTGAGTTTTCAGAGCCCCTGTCCATTGAGGCTCAAGCCCCTCCTCTTCCGCCGCAAAATGTCCGCGTGAGTGTTTCTGAAGAGTCTATCGCCGTCCGTTGGGAGGACTCCGCCGTGAAGGGAGGCGAGTCGGGTCCTTCAAAACCTGTCGGCTATAATGTCTATCGGTCAGAAGGGGAAGAGCATCCCGCCCGTCTGAATTCTTCCCTGGTCAAGGGGAAAGAGTACCGGGACGCGAATTTTTCCTTGGGCAAGACGTACCGCTACTTTGTCAGGGCTGTCGCCTCGGACACGGCGCCGTTCCGAGAGAGCGATGATTCAGAAGCCGTCGAAATTCAGGCCAAAGACACCTTTCCTCCCGCTCGCCCAACTGGGCTGACGGCCATTTCTGGAACAGGTTTTATCGCCCTGAGCTGGGAAGCCAATAAGGAGACGGATTTGGCCGGCTATAGAGTGTGGCGGAGAGTAGTCGGCCAAGCTGATTTTGTCCTGTTAAAATCCCTGCCGGCCGCAGAGAGTTCTTGTTCTGATTCTTTAGTTGAAAAGAATAAAAGATATGAATATGCTATAACTGCTCTGGATAATGCCGGGAATGAAAGCCAGAAGTCAGAGGCAGCCTCCGGGAATATCCGGGATAACCCTTCATGAAAATCTTTCGCTTTAGGCACAAGGATAAAGTCCTTTGCGGTGTCCTAAGGGAGGAGACCCTTTATCCGGTCAACGGCTCCATTTTTGGAGAGTTCCAGGTGGAGGAGAAAGGAATCCCCATTGCCTCTGTCTTCCTCCTTCCCCCCGTAGTGCCCTCCAAGATTGTCGCCGTCGGCGTGAATTATAAAGAACATGGCCGGGAGATGGGAAGGCGGCTGCCGGAGGAGCCTTTGATTTTTCTGAAGCCGCCATCAGCAGTTATCGGGCCCAATGACATTATTGTCTATCCCAAGATGGCCAAAAGGGTTGATTATGAGGGAGAGCTGGCTGTGGTCATCAAGAAGGAAGCGCAGTTGCTTGAGGAGAAAGACGATATCGCTGAGTACATCCTGGGCTACACGTGTTTTAATGATGTCACCGCCCGGGACCTCCAGATGAAAGACGTCCAATTTACCCGGGCCAAGTCCTTCGATACCTTTGCCCCTGTCGGTCCTTGTATCGCCACGGATGTCGTTCCATCCCGCCTGAGGCTCAAAACGTTCCTCAACGGAAAGCTGAAACAGTCCTCAAGCCCCAAGAATATGATCTTTCCCGTGCCCTATCTTGTGCGGTTCATCTCAGGAGTGATGACCCTCTTTCCCGGGGATATCATTACCACGGGGACACCCGCAGGCGTCGGCCCGATGATGCCTGGAGACAGAGTGGATGTCCAGATTGAGGGCATCGGGACTCTTTCAAACACAGTCATGAGGGTCAAGACAGAAGCTCGGGAAGAGTCATAAGCCTATAATTGAAAACGATCAACGATAGATTGAAGGGAGGAAAGGATGAAGTTTTTCCTGGATACAGCGAATTTGGCCGAGATCAAAGAGGTTGCCGGCTGGGGAATTTTGGACGGCGTCACCACAAACCCTTCCCTGATCTCCAAAGAAAATGTCCGCTTTGATGAACTCATCAAGGAAATTTGCCGGATTGTCCCCGGTCCCGTGAGCGTGGAATGCGTTTCGACGCAGGCTGAAGATATCATCAAAGAGGCCAAAGACCTGGCGAAGCTTGCTCCGAACGTTGTCGTTAAAATTCCTATCGGCATTGAAGGCCTCAAAGCAACTCGAGCGCTTTCGCAGGAAGGCATTCAGGTCAATACAACGTTAATCTTTTCGCCGACTCAGGCGCTCCTGGCCGCCAAAGCAGGATCGCGGCATGTCAGCCCTTTCATCGGCCGCCTTGATGACATTTCGCATGAGGGCATGCAGCTTGTCGAGCAGATACTCGCCATCTTTGACAACTATGGCCTGGAGACCGAAGTTATCGTGGCCAGCATCCGCCATCCTCTCCATGTGGTTGAAGCTGCCCTTCTTGGAGCCGATATCGCCACTCTGCCCTATTCAGTCATGGAGAAGCTGGTCAAGCATCCATTGACTGATATCGGGATGGAAAAATTCTTGAAAGACTGGGGAAAGGTCAAAAAATAAATCTCTCTCAGGATGAATCATCATGAGCATCCAGAAAAAATTAGATGACTTAAAAGACAAAAACAGGCTGGCCGAGCTCGGAGGCGGCGCCGAAAGAATTGACAAACAGCACCAGTTCGGCAAGCTAACGGCAAGGGAAAGGATCAGCCTTCTTCTGGATGAGGGGTCTTTCCAGGAGATGGACAAGCTCGTCGTCCACGAAAGTCACGATTTCGGGATGGAGAAGAAGAGGATTTATGGAGACGGGGTCGTCTCCGGATATGGCCGGATTGACGGTCGGCAGGTGTTTGTTTTCGCCCAAGATTTCACCGTTTTTGGCGGCTCCCTCAGCGGCGCGAATGCCGCCAAGATCGTGAAGATCATGGACCTGGCCATGAAAATCGGCGTTCCCATCATCGGGCTCAATGATTCCGGAGGGGCCCGGATTCAGGAGGGGGTGGCGAGCTTGGGCGGCTATGCGGACATTTTCCTGAGGAATGTCCTTGCTTCCGGTGTCATTCCCCAGATCTCGGCCATCATGGGGCCTTGCGCCGGAGGGGCTGTGTATTCGCCGGCCATCACGGATTTCATCATCATGACCAAGGAAGTCAGCAATATGTTTATCACGGGCCCGGATGTGATCAAGGCCGTGACGCACGAGGAAGTGACGATGGAGGAATTGGGCGGAGCCGAAACACACAATGCCCTTAGCGGGGTCGCTCATTTTGCCGCTGAAAACGAGCAGCACGCCCTGGCACTTATCCGGGAGCTCTTCTCTTATATTCCCAATAACAATCTGGAGGATCCTCCTGAGAAAGAGACATCCGACCCTTGGGACAGGACGAGCGAAAAGGTCAATTTTTTAGTGCCCGATGACCCCTATCAGCCCTATGACATCCGCGAAGTCATAAAAGAAATTGTGGACGACAATTATTTCTTTGAAGTCCAGGCGGAATACGCCAAGAACATCGTCATCGGATTTGCCCGCCTGGCAGGGAAATCTGTCGGGATTGTGGCCAACCAGCCTGATCATCTGGCTGGTGCTTTGGATATCAATGCCTCCGACAAAGGTGCCCGTTTTGTGCGTTTCTGCGACGCCTTCAATATTCCCCTCATTACCCTTGAGGACGTTCCCGGGTTTCTGCCCGGAGTGGCCCAAGAGCACGGGGGCATCATCCGCCATGGAGCCAAGCTCCTGTACGCTTTTGCCGAGGCCACTGTGCCCAAAATTACCGTAATCACGCGGAAGGCCTATGGAGGCGCCTACTGTGTTATGGCTTCAAAGCATATTCGGGCTGATATCAACTTTGCTTACCCCACGGCCGAGATTGCTGTTATGGGGCCTGAGGGAGCGGTGAATATTGTCTATAAACGCGAATTGAATGGGAAATTGGAATCCGCGGCCATCCGGGAATGTAAGATTGTGGAGTTCAGAGAAAAATTTGCCAATCCCTATATCGCCTGCGAAAAAGGCTACGTGGATGAGGTTATAGAGCCGCGGCTGACCAGGTCAAAGCTTATCGCCGCTTTGAGAATGCTGGAAAATAAGCGGGATAAAAATCCTCCCAAGAAGCACGGCAATATTCCTCTGTGATAGAGGTTTGGCCGGGCATGAGAGATGAGCCGGATGTTTAAAAAGATTTTGATCGCCAACCGGGGAGAAATTGCTGTCCGTGTCATTCGTTCCTGTCGCGAGATGGGAATTATTCCGGTCGCTATCTATTCAGATGCCGACCGGAAAGCCCTCCATGTGAGATTGGCCGAAGAGGCCTATTACATCGGCGAGGCCAAGCCGTCTGAAAGCTATCTCCATGTTGAAAAAATTATCGAGGCTGCCAAGGCATGCGGAGCCGAAGCCATCCACCCCGGCTATGGCTTCCTGGCTGAAAACCCCAGGCTGGTCAAAAAATGTGAGAAAGAGGGCATCGTTTTCATCGGCCCGTCTTCAGAACCCATGGAGGTCATGGGCGAGAAGACCTCTTCCCGAAGAAAAATGTTCGAGGCCGGCGTGCCCATCATCCCCGGGACGTTGGAATCCATTACGGACGAAAAGGAGCTCAGAAAAAAAGCGTTAGAAATCGGGTTTCCGCTCCTTCTCAAGGCCTCGGCAGGAGGGGGAGGCAAGGGGCTGAGACTTGTAAAAAAGGAAGAAGACCTGCTTTCTTTCTTTAAACTGGCGCAATCGGAAGCCCTTTCGAGCTTTGCCGACCCCGCCGTATACATCGAAAAATATATTGACGAGCCGCACCACATCGAAATCCAGATCCTGGCCGATCATTTCGGGAATGTCGTTTATTTGGGAGAGAGAGAGTGCTCCATGCAGCGCCGCTACCAAAAAGTTTTAGAGGAGACGCCTTCCCCATTTCTGGATGAGAGGACACGGAAAGCTATGGGGCAAGTGGCCATCAAGGCGGCGTCGAGCATCGGCTATAGGAATGCCGGGACAGTGGAGTTTATTGTCGACAAAGAAAAGAACTTCTATTTCTTAGAGATGAACGCGCGCCTTCAGGTGGAGCATCCGATCACGGAGATGGTCACGGGGGTCGATTTGGTGAAATGCCAGCTTGAGATTGCCGCGGGCAGCCCGCTTCCGTTCCGCCAGGAGGACATCAAGCCCCAGGGCCATGCTATGGAATGCCGGATCATGGCCGAGGACCCCTTCAACGATTTCATGCCGTCGCCGGGAAAAATTGTCTATCTTCACACGCCGGCAGGCTTGGGTGTCCGCGATGACAGCGGCATCTATGAAGGGTATGAAGTTCCGCTTGATTATGACCCGCTTCTCTCGAAGCTTATAACCTGGGGAAAGACGAGGGAAGAGACCATCCGCCGCATGCTGAGAGCCCTGTCCGAGTACCAAGTTTATGGAATCAAAACCACCATCCCCTTTTTTCAGAAAATACTCCTCCATCCTCAGTTCTTGGCCGGCCAGTATAACACCCATTTCATCTCGGAACTGGAAAAGGAACAAGATAAAGAAGACCCCACAGAGGCGATCGCAGCCCTGATCGCCGCCGGAATCAAGAGCTACAGGGATACCCAGGCGGAGGTGAAGCTTATAGGCAAGACGAAAGAGAATAACTGGAAAATCCAGGGCAGGATCCAAAACTTTTCCAACAGGCTTTAGGATGAATTTTTCTTTTTGGCTGGGACAGAAAGAGTTCAAGGTCAACCTTCAAGAAAAGGAGAGAAGCACGCTCCAAGTTGCGGTCGATGAAAAGAACTTCGAGGTTTCCGTGGAATTTATCGGTCGAGAAGAACTGCTTTTGAACATCGACGGCAAAATTTTCAACGTGACGGTCAATTCCAACACCCTTTCCCATTCGGTTTTCGTCAACGGCCGACTTTTTAAGATAGAAAAGAAGTCAGCCCTGAAGATCTTGAAAGAAGAGAAGGGAAGGCTGAAGAAGAAAGACATCAAGATCGACATGCCGGGCAGGATAGTTCAGGTTTTGGCGGCTGGAGGAGATGAAGTTCGAGAAGGGCAGGCTGTCTTGGTCCTTGAGGCGATGAAAATGCAGAATGAGATCAAATCGCCCCAAGTCGGCAGGATCATCAGAATGAATTTCAAGGCCGGAGATTATGTGGAGGCGGGATCCATCCTCTTTTCTGTGGAATAATCAAGGGAGCTTTTGGGGACGGTTCTCGTTGAGAACCGTCCCCAAATTTATTTTTTGAGCCGATAATGATATATTTAATATTTCCTGAAGAATGACCAGAAGAAGGCTTAAATCGCTCATTGCCTTTGCTATTCTTATAGCCATCCTGCTTGGCGGCGGCATTTATCTGCGGAATTTCCTCCTCCGCCAAGTGAGCAAAAGAATCCAGTCTTATGTCTACTACAGCCGCATCCATCTCCGTGTTTTTCCTCCGGCCATCGTTCTTGAGGATATCCGGACCGTTTCCCCTTCTCCCTTTTTCTCGGCTAAGCAGGTTGCTATCGAGTTGCCCTTTGACTCTTTATTCAAGAGCGATAAGCCTCTTGTTGTTTTCATCGACCAGCCTGTGGTGAAGATCTCGGCCGGCAGGGAAGAGGCCGGGAGAAAAGGTAAACCAAAGACTTCCTTCACCCTTCCTTTTGCTCTGGCGAAAGTCATGGTTAGAGGCGGCGAGTTTTATTACTGGGGGGGAAAGATCAGCTACCAGGCAAAGGGCATCAGGGCTTTTCTTCAGCAGAAAGGAGATTCTTATTCCTTGCGGGTGGATGTGGATGGCAATTCCCTTCTGTTAGAGCCGGATAGGAAACCTTTAGAGGGAAAGATAAGCCTTTTGTCTGAAAGCAATGGGAATCAGGTGAGGGTGAAAAAATTCAGCCTTTCAGGTCCTGAGATCATTGTTAAAGCCAAAGGAAATGTAACCAACCTCTCGAATCCAGAAGGGAAGCTTCAGGTCTCTTTTAAAGCTGAAATGGATGCTCTCGCCGGCATTCTTGATATCCCTTTTGAGTGGGGAGGAAGAACCGAAGGGGAGGGAGAGCTCACCCGGGCTCAAAGAGAAATCGATTTGAAGACAAGCTTTTCCAGCAATAGCCTTGTTCTCAACAATATCCCCTTGGAGAAAGTGAGAGGTCAAGTTGAGTTCTCGCCAAAACAAGGAGTTAAGCTGGATATGAATATCCTCAAAAGATCAGCCCCGTCGGAGCGCGTGCGGATCAGTTATGCATCTGGAAAAGTTAGAGGTGAGCTTCAAGGATTTCACCTTGATCCGATATTTTCTTATGTCTCCTTGCCTTGGCCCGTGCTTTCTCCTGTGTGGGGAAATTTTACCCTTGATGAAAAACAGCTTGTGGCTGATTTTGAATTAAGAGACGAGACATTTGTGGCGCTTCCCGACAAATATCCGTTTCGCGGCCCGGTTCATTTCACTTGGGATAGAAAGAAGGATATTGCGTTTTCTTCTCCCCGGCTGGAAACAACTTTTGGCCGGATGGAGCTCAATGGAAAGGTGATCATCGACAGCAATGTCGAAGTCTCTATCAAAGGAGAGATTGACGACGTCAAGAGCTCGCGGGAATTCACTTCTCTTGTCCTCTCCGAAAAATTGGACATTCCTGAAATTAGAGGCAGAGGCAGGGCCGAGGTCTTGATCAGCGGCAACTTACCCTCGCCCCAGGTGAAGATAGATTTTAATCTTTCGCCTGCTGGGTTTGATAGATTTGATGTCAGCGCTGCCGAGGGCTCTGTGGAAGTGGCTAAAAAAACGGTCCTCGGCGAGTTCCAGATTAACGACCCTGACCTCAAGAGTGAAATCAGTCTGGCTTCGGGCAAGGATGGATTAGATGTGGAGATTCAGTTAGCTGGGGGCTCCGTGGAAAGAATTCTTTCCGGTTTAGATATCCAACTTCCCCTCAGCGGAATGGCTTCTGGCCGCTTTCAGGTTTATCAAAGGGAAGAGAGTCTTCAAGTCGAGGGCACCTTTTCCAGTCCTCGGATGAAGTTTAGCGGACTGGAGCTCAGGGAAGTCGCTGGAAAGCTGAGCTGGGATGGTGACGTCTTTTCTTTTCCCGAGCTGGCATTTAATCTTTACGGCGGGAGGATAAAAGGCTCCTCCCGGCTGGGCTTTAAGAGCCGAGGGGTGGAAATGGACCTTGCGGCCGAGAAAGTTGACCTCTCTCTTTTAACTCCGAGCTTGGCCGGGGAGCTTTCCCTGAACCTCAAGGGAAAAGGAGTTATGGGCGGGGAGGTCGCTTCGGGCAGTTTCGACGTCAAAGGTCTACATTTCAACCCTCTTCAAGAGGTGGACGCCCACGGTGAGTTCAGGCTGAGGCTTTCGGAGGAGACATTAGGCATTAGTGCCAAGGGGAACTTTCTTCCCGGGGAAAATGATTTCTCGGTTGATGCGAATTTCCCCTTAGTCAAAAATGGGCCTTCCCTTGATATCAAAGGAAGCTTTAGCAATCTCGACATCCTCCTGCCCTGGAAGGGGGCTAAGGGGAAATTAAATTATCTGGCTGAAGTCCGGGGGCCTTCCTCTTCTCGCCAGGTCAATGGCGTCGTCGATTTTCAAGGTCCGCTTCTTCCTTTTCCTCAGTTTGCCCAGGCTTTGACCGACTATTCTGGATTGGTTTTTATTCAGAACAATAATGCTTCAATTCGTTCTATCAAAGGGAAACTCGGTGAAGGCGATGTGCAGGGCAGCGGGGAGATCAAACTGGGCCGGGGCGGCATAGAAAACCTCAACTTTAATCTTGAAGGCAACAATATGGTGCTTTCGCCTTTCGAAAGGACGCGAGCTTTATCTGATGCGTCGTTGAGATTGATCAAAGACAAAAGCCGCTTCGCTTTGGAAGGCAATATCTTGGTCCGTCGACTTTCCTGGAGAAGGGAGATTTATGAAAATTTGACTTTTTCCTCAAGCCCTTATCTTCAGGCGCAGCGGAAGCCGAGCTTCTTGGATGACCTGACTCTCAATATCCGTCTGAAGGCCGACGACAACGCCTGGATGGAAAATTCGTTGGGCAGGATTAAGGGCAGGTTTGACCTGAACATTACGGGCAACATCAACGGACCGATTCTTTTAGGTGATATTGAAGCCCTCGGGGGAGAATTTTATTTCCAGGACAGAAGATTCCAGGTCCTCAAAGGGCGCGTGAGCTTCTTCAACCCCTCGGCCATTGAGCCCTATCTTGACTTCAGAGGAGAGACCTATGTCAAGGATTACCGGGTGACTTTCACCCTCTCCGGCTTGGTGAATCAACTCAAGCCCGAATTCGCCTCATCTCCTCCGTTGCCGCCTGAGGATGTCTTGGCTCTTCTGGCTTTGGGAGAGGCCTTCAAAAGGCCATCTTCGACGGAGACCAGCACGCAGCTGAGCACGGCTTCCCTGCTTTCCTTTCGCCTAACGGAAGAAGCTCAGAAAAGGG
Organism: uncultured Eubacteriales bacterium; assembly: GCA_964551885.1. Lineage (GTDB taxonomy): Bacteria > Acidobacteriota > Aminicenantia > Aminicenantales > UBA8522 > CAZKEW01. The sequence goes on along the minus strand of CAZKEW010000001.1, from coordinate 6,591 downwards.
CGCAGAGTCTCTTTAGCCTGGACCGATTCAGGATAGACCCTTTTCTCATGGGCTCTTCGGCGGAAATGACGGCCCGGCTGACTGTGGGAAAAAAGATTTCAAGGGACTTTTACATTTATTATTCGACAAACCTGACGAGGCAGACGGAAGAGATTATCCGTCTGGAATGGGACCTGAGCAACGAACTTTCGATCGTGGGAACACGAAACGAATTCGGAAGGATCAGCTTTGATGTCAAGATCCGCAGGCGATTCTGAAAACCGGGGCGGGAAGCCCTCGGTATTTTCCCGCATTCTCTGTCTGATCTTGTTTATCTTGATTTCACTTGTCTCTGACGCCGTTTCTCAGGAAAAGCCTGCTCCTCTTGTCGCCGGCGTGGAGGTTTGGGTTGACGGCCCGGCCAAGAGCGAGAACATGGATAATTTGATTTCGGTGAAACAAGGAGATGTGTATTCGCTGAAGGCCATAACCGAGAGTCTTAAGCAGATTTATAAAACAGGGCTTTTCTCTGATGTGCAAGTTCTCAAGAGCGGAGAAGAACAGGTCCGATTGAAATTTATGTTGACGCGGAAGCTTCTTCTCCGGAAGATCCATTTCCGAGGAAATAAAGGGATTTCCGGAAGGAAGTTGAGAGAGGCCCTGTATTCGCTTCGTATGGACAGCTTTTTTTCAGAAGAGAAACTTGCCCAGGCCGGCGAAGAGCTGAAAAGAGCTTTGAACCGAGTAGGGTATTTTCAACCTGAAATCGATGCTGTTTTCAAGAGAAACGTGCCTGCTCCTGAGGTTGACGTCACCTTCGCTATTCAGGCGGGAAAGAGATTTGTCGTTGAAGATATTCACTTTGCCGGGGATGGCGTTATCTCCGAGAAAGATTTAAAGAAAAAAATGAAAACCCGAGAGGGAGGCTTGTACATTCCTTCGAGGCTGGAACAGGATATCAGCCGGCTCAAAGATATTTATGTGGCTTTGGGGTATCGGAGGGCCGAGGTTGAACTGGCGGATGAAAAGTTCAATAAAGAGAACGGAAGAGTCTCGCTCTTCTTGAGCCTTAACCCTCACGATCGGATAGACATTGTCATCAAGGGAGCAGAAGTCCCTATTAGGATTGTTGCGCCGATCTGGGAGGAAAGAATTTTCGAGGAATGGGGGCTCAGCGAAGGAGAGGCCAGAATATTGTCTTATCTCAGGGGAAAAGGGTTCATTTTTGCTACAGTGAGTTCTTCCATCGAGAAAACGGGCTCTGCGATCCAGGTTGTCCATAAAGTCAGTCCCGGCCAAAAATTCAAGATCCAGGATATCATGTTTAAAGGAATAAGCCATTTCAGCGCTGCCCAGCTTAGGGAGCAGCTGGGAATAGCCGAACCCGCCCTCTTTTTTAGAGCCATAAACGGAGAAAAAATATTTGAATTGCCTCGCGACATTCAATCGCTCTACGAGTCTCAGGGTTTTTCCAATGTTCAGGTGGATATGAACTTTATCCGGGGAGAAAAAAAAGTCACCGCTGTCTTCTATATTGATGAAGGGACTCAGCAGAGAATTGAAAATATCGCTTTCAGAGGAGCTTCTTTGTTCAACCCCGAAACTCTCCTGGCCCGAATCAGCATCGTCGAGGGAGGCCCCTATTTTGCTCCCGTCATTCAACGTGAAGTTGAGAAATTGGAAGCGTTTTATTTAGATCAGGGAATTCGGGGAACAAAAATCGAAGCAAAAACAGAGGCTTTGGACGATAACCGTTTCCGAGTGACCTTTGAAATCCAGGAAGGCCGCAAGGTCAGAATACAAAACCTGGTTGTCGCCGGGAACCTCACCACGAGGAAAAAAACGATCCAAAGAGAGCTGCGGATAAAAGAAGGGGATTATGCCTATTCTGAACGGATGGCGGCTTCAAAGAGAAACCTGGAGAGGTTGGGGGTCTTTTCCGAGGTGAAATTTGAGGAGATCCCTATTTCCCCAGAAACAGAAAATCTGGTCATTACTCTGCGGGAAGGGGAAAGAAATTACGCCAGCGTTGGGCTCGGGCTTGAAACGAGAGATGAACCCTTCGCTTCCGCCATCTCGATAAACGATGTCAGGTTAAGAGGGACGGCCGAGTTCATGAGGACCAATGTTCTTGGCCTGGCCGCCAATCTGAGTTTTGTCAGCCAGTTCAGCCTCGCAGAAAAGAGAGCGGTCATCAGCTGGGAGCAGCCTTACTTCTTGTTCAATTTTCCCGTCGAAACTTATTTCAATGCTTGGATTGAAGAAGAGGACCGTCAGAGCTTCGGGTTTAAGCGAGAAGGAGTCAGCCTGACCGGAATAAGGTCTATTTTCTATGAACTGCTCATGTTGACCACGCTGAGATACGCCAGGACGACGCTGACTTATCTTGAAATTTCGCCGTCAGAAGTGGACCGCCAGTTCTATCCCTATTCCACGACCTCGCTCGCTCCGAGTTTCATCAGGGAAAAGAGAAACGACGCTTTTAACCCGGAACGAGGATATTTTAGCAGCCTGGCCTTCGAGTGGGCTTTCCCTCTTTTTGAAACAGAATCCAACTTTTTGAAAGGAGTTTTTAAATATCAGCGCTTCTTCCCCATCGTTTCTCGCGTGAACCTAAGTTCCACCTTCCGGCTTGGACTCGGGATGGGGAAAATGCCCATTCATGAACGCTTCTTTGCCGGAGGCAGCAATTCTTTCCGCGGCGAAAAGTTTGATAAGCTGGGCCCGAAAGACCCTGCTTCAGGGAAACCAGTAGGAGGAAAAGCCCTTATTCTCTTCAATTTCGACCTGGCCTTTCCCGTGATTTCCGGCCTCAAAGATTTATCCGGAGCAGTCTTCTATGATACGGGCAACGTTTTTTATAATAGAAGCGATTTTGATTTGCGCGATTTGGAGCATGCCTTGGGATTCGGATTGCGCTATCGGACCCCTCTCGGTCCGGTGCGGTTTGAACTCGGATGGAATCTAAGCAATCCCGAGAAAAGAGGAAAACCTTTGGTCTTTTTTACAATCGGCAATGTCTTTTAAAAATTTTCGCCTGGTCTTCGCCGCCGCTCGAGCTGCGCTGGTATCAATGGCCCTGCTCACTCTAAGTTTCTCCCAGGTTGTCGACTGCATCGTGGCCGAAGTCAATACCCAAATCATTACTTGGACGGATATCAGGATTCTCCAGGCTTTTGCCATAAGCGCGGGAGGAACGAGAGAAGATTCCTCAGGCTCGCTCCGACAAATCCTGGAAAGGGCTGTCGACCGAAAAGTTGTGATCGACTTGGTGCGAATAAACATCACTGTAACCAAGGAGGAGGTGGATGACCTGCTGAAAAAAGTGCTGGAGCAGTTTGAACCCGCGGAAAGGCAGCACAAGCTTCACGGATTTGGCTTGCAGGCAGAAGATCTGAGGCCATACTTAGAGGAAAGGCTCCTTTATGAAAAAATCATTGCCATCCGCTTCAGCCAGGGTGTCGAAGTCAGTCTCAAAGAAATCGAGACCTACTACAATGAGGTTTACCTGCCCTCCGAGAAGGTCCAGGGCGTGGAGCCAGAGCCCATGATCGAACTCCTAAATGAAATCGAATCCCTCATCAAAAAGGAAAAAATAGAAAAACAGGTGGCCTCATGGATCAAAAGCCTGCGCAATCAGGCTGAGGTCAGAGTCAACAATAGTTGTCTCGAGCAAATCAAATAAAGGGAAGAAGATGAGTCGTCTCGCTTACCTATTCCCAGGCCAAGGCTCCCAGAAAGTGGGGATGGGAAAGGATTTCACTGAACGCTCATCCTGGGCCAGAGAGGTTTTTGCCCGGGCGGATGAAGTCCTCGGGTTTAAAATCTCAGAAATCTGTTTTGAAGGCCCTGAAGAAAAACTGAAGCTGACCCAAAACACCCAGCCGGCGCTGCTCACGGTTAGTTATATAACCTTTAGGCTGCTGGAAAAAGAGCCCAGCCTGGCAGCCGGCCACAGCTTGGGGGAGTATTCAGCCCTGGTTGCCGCCGGCTGTCTCGAATTTGAGGATGCTCTTCGGCTCGTCCACAAAAGAGGCCAGTATATGCAGGATGCAGTCCCGGTCGGTGTGGGAGCTATGGCTGCTGTGCTGAGGTCAACCTATGAGGATGTCGAGAAGGCCGTCAGCCAGGCCAGAAAAGGGGTTGTCGAAATAGCCAACTGGAATAGCGAGGACCAGATCGTCATCGCCGGGCACAAAGAAGCTGTCGAAGAAGCCCTGACTATGATCAAATCCGCGCGGTCGGTCCTCTTGCCCGTCAGCGCACCCTTTCATACCTCCCTGATGAAGAGCGCCGAGGAGAGGCTTTCCTCTGATTTGGATGCTGTGGAATTTCAGGACTTGAAGTTTCCGATTATCACCAACGTTGACGCCAGAGTGATACGCCGGCGGGAGGAAGCGCGGGAGGCCCTCAAACGGCAGGTCAGCCGCCCTGTCCTCTGGCACAGCTCGATGCTGCTTCTCCGAAAAGAAAGCGTAGACACAGTGATTGAGGTGGGGCCGGGCAGAGTCTTGTCCGGTTTGATGAAAAAGCTCAGCCGTCAGTGGACCGGTCCTCTGACACTGCTCAACGCGGAAGACGGAGATTCTTTGGAGAGATGCCGCCAGGTCCTTTCAGGAGCGGTCGGAAATGACTGACGGACCGTATTTCACATAATATTCTGCGGCCGAGAGAATGGCCACAACTATAATCAGCCAAAGGCCTATTTTTGAGAGAATATAGAAAGGGCCAAGGATCTTTTCTCCTAATAGAAGAAAATAGATGGTGCCTGTTTCTAAAATCATCTTGATCTTGCCGAGGACAGAGGCGGGGATATTGATTCCTTTGGAGGAAGCCATGGCTCGGAATCCGGTCACAGCTATTTCCCGGCCGATGATGACGACTGCCATCCAGGCAGGAACCACGCCGAGTTCGACAAGACAGATAAGGGCTGAGGCGATTAACAATTTGTCGGCGGTTGGGTCGAGCAATTGACCCAAGACCGTGATCTGCCTTTTTCTCCGGGCAAAGAACCCGTCCAGCATATCCGTGAGGGTCGCCAGAAAAAAAATAATGAAAGACGTGATCTCCTTCCCTTCAAAATCAGAAAGAAGCACGATCACCAAGACAGGAATAGCGAGAATGCGGAGAAAAGTAAGGAAGAGGGGCGCATTCATATTTGTTTTTAGCAGATATACTATAGCTCCCCCCTCTTGTCAAATGCTTGTATAATAATCACTGTGCGCATTAGAAAAGCAAGAAAGGCTGACTTTCCTCAAGTGCTCAAACTTGCCAACAGGAACAGCCTCGATTATTCCGACATGGAAGCGGATGATTTCTGGGTGGCGGAGGAGAGAGGAAAAATCCGGGGAATCTGCGGCCTCAAAAAACATCATGATTGTCTGGAGCTCTGTTCGCTCGGCGTGGACGAGACATACCGCCACCAAGGTCTGGCCAAACAGCTTGTTTTGGCATTACTCCAAAAAATCAAGGGAGAAATCTATCTGGCGACAGTCATCCCCGAGTTTTTTGAGAAATTCGGGTTCAATAAAGCAAGCCGCATCCCCGGCTCCATGATCAAGAAATCAGAATGGTGTGCTGGATGCAACCGTGAGAAGTGCACGATCATGATTAGGATATGCGAATGACTCTCCCCAAGTTTCCGGAATTCAAGTTGGTCGGACTTGAAGATAAGAATTGCCTCACAGAGCTCATCTCCGCGTATCCCTCCGAGGCCTGCGAGATCAATTTTGGCAATATTTTTATCTGGAGGCATTTCGATCATTCCAAGTTCACCACCATCAACGGCAATCTCTGTATCCTTTGCGAACCTCCCTCAGAGCCGGCCTACTTTTTACAGCCGGTCGGCGAGAACAAGCTCCAAGAAACCGTAGAAGTCTGCTTGTCTTTTGCTCCCCGTCTCTCCCGGATTCCTGAATCATTCGCGGCAAGATACTGCTCCGGGCTAAAAGGCGAGCTTGACCGCAATAATTTCGATTACATCTACCTGGCTGAAGACCTGATCTATCTCAGAGGAAAAAAATATGACGGCAAGCGAAACCGCATCAGAAAATTCGAAAGAAGTCGCAATTATCAGTACCTGAGATTGTCCCAGGATCATCTGGATGGCTGCAGGCAACTTTTTGAAAAGTGGCTCGAGGCAAAGTCTTCGAGCGATAGGGCCTTCCTGAGCGTTTGGAGGCATGTCATCCTGGAAGCCCTCGTGCATTTTAAAGTATTAGGCCTTACCGGCGGCGTCATCGAGATTGACGGCCGGATTGCCGCTTTCTCTATAGGGGAAAAGCTCACGAGCGACACGGCTGTTATCCACATCGAGATTGTCGACTTTGACTATGAAGGCCTTCCCCAGTTAATCAACCGAGAATTTATCAGGAATGAATGGGCTGATTATCGGTTTGTCAACCGTGAACAGGACATGGGGATTCCAGGCTTGCGCCGCGCCAAGACATCTTACTATCCCCATCACATGGTCAAAAAATACAACATCTGGGGACAAGGTTAGCCAACCTGTCCTTTCTCAGCAGCGTTCCCCGCGCATCTCTGTTTCCGTGATTGTCTTTTTAGCTTGGTCAAGGGATTCGCTCCCTTCCGACCATTGCGGAGACACTTACC